>NZ_KV838594.1:439-676 GCF_001838705.1 Staphylococcus sp. HMSC34C02 | reverse complement strand
TCACTGCTTCATCAACTTTCGCTTTGGCTGCTGCCTTTTCTTCATCTGTCGCATTTGGTATTTGATCGATTTCTGCTTTCTTTGCTTCGGCTGCTTTGTCAATTGCTGCTTTTGCTTCGTCTTTCTTAACAACCGTTGGTTGGAGATTGTTGATTGAATCTACACCGTTTGTTTTTGCAGTGTCTACACCTGCGTTATTTGTCGCTTGGTCTATCGCGTTTTTAGCAGTTGTCACTG
>NZ_KV838594.1:0-339 GCF_001838705.1 Staphylococcus sp. HMSC34C02 | reverse complement strand
TTTTTGCTTGTGCTTTTTTCTCAACTGTTGGTTGCACATTGTTGATTGAATCTACACCGTTTGTTTTTGCTGCATCTACACCTGCATTATTTGTCGCTTGGTCTATTGCTGCTTTCGTATTATTCACTGCTTCATCGACTTTCGCTTTCGCTGCTGCCTTCTCTTCATCTGTCGCGTTTGGCGTTTGATCGATTTCTGCTTTCTTTGCTTGCGCTGCATTATCGATTGCTTGTTTTGCTTCGTCTTTCTTAACAACCGTTGGTTGCACATGATTGATCGCGTCTACACTTGAAGATTTAGCAGTGTCTACGCCTGCGTTATTTGTTGCTTGATCTATCG
>NZ_KV838593.1:39308-95659 GCF_001838705.1 Staphylococcus sp. HMSC34C02 | reverse complement strand
TGGACTCATCAGTCCGATTTGACGTAGAGCCTTATTTTAAAGCTTCTTTAGCTTTAGATACTAATTCAGCGAATGCTTTTTCATCTGAAATAGCTACTTCAGAAAGCATTTTACGGTTAATATTGATGTCTGCTTTTTTCAAGCCGTTCATTAATCTTGAATAGCTCATGTCATGTTGACGTGCAGCTGCATTGATACGTGTAATCCATAATTTACGGAAGTCACGTTTACGTTGACGACGGTCACGGAAAGCGTATTGACCTGATTTCATTACTTGTTGTTTTGCTACTTTATATAATGTGTGTTTAGCACCGAAGTAACCTTTAGCTAATTTAATCGTTTTTTTACGACGTGCTCTTGTTACTGTTCCACCTTTAACTCGTGGCATATTAAATTCCTCCTTAGATATAACAATGATTTATCGTTCGTTTATTAATGACAATTATTTTTTATAAGCTAATAATTGTTTTACGCGTTTCATATCGCTTTTAGAAACTAATTTAGCTCTACGTAATTTACGTTTTTGTTTAGTGTTTTTATTTGCGAATAAGTGAGATGTGAAAGCTCTTGAACGTTTTAATTGACCTGAACCAGTTCTTTTAACACGTTTAGCTGCTCCACGGTGAGTTTTCATTTTTGGCATGATTCATTTCCTCCTAATAATAATGAATTATTTTTCGTTAACAGGCGCTAACATGATAAACATTTGACGCCCTTCCATTTTAGGTTTCTGTTCAACAGTGGCAATATCTTTACATTCGTCAGCGAATTTTTCTAATACGCGTTGACCAATTTCTTTATGCGTAATTGCACGACCTCTAAAACGAATAGAAACTTTACATTTATCGCCTTTAGATAAGAATTTACGACCATTTTTCAACTTAGTTTGGAAATCGTGTTCCTCAATAGTTGGACTTAAGCGTATTTCTTTAACATTGATAACTTTTTGTTTCTTTTTCATTTCTTTTTCTTTTTTCTGTTGTTCGAATTTATATTTACCATAATCCATAATTCTCGCAACAGGTGGTTTAGCATTTGGTGCTACAACTACTAAATCTAATTCAACACGTTCAGCCATTTCTAATGCTTCTCGTTTTGATTTAACACCAATTTGGTCACCATTTTGGCCAATTAAACGTAATTCTTTAGCGCGAATCTTTTCGTTAACTTGCGTTTGATCTTTTGCTATGGTTGACACCTCCCAAAATTTTACGAAATTTTCCAAGCAAAAAGAGCGAACATAGAATGCCCGCTCTTCTCTCATACACATATAATGTGTGACATGATTAACCTGCCAACTGCTTGATGCGTCGCTACAGGTGAGAAACGGGTGTTTCTACTTGGTACGTTTCGTATTCAACGTTATTAATCATATCAGTGTATGTGGTATAAGTCAACAAATATTTTTAATTTAATGATGTTTTACTTCATCCATTGATACATCTTGTCTTAAGTCTACTTTATCCAATGGAATCATCTTAGTTTTATATCTTAATTTATGATAAATAAAGAACACTAAGAATACTGGAATACCCATGTATGTGATAACAAATCGATTTAAATCAAAATGACCTGTTTTAATGAAATCAACATCTTGCCCAATGATAACAATCACACAAAGTATCCCTGCAAAAATTGGACCGAATGGGAACCATTTTGCTTTATATTTTAATTCTCTCTTACTGTGATGTTGTTTTTCAAATGCGCGTCTAAATCTATAATGACTAATCGCAATACCAACCCATGCGATAAAGCCTGTCATACCACTTGCAGCAACAATATATTCATATGCGTCACCACTTAGTTTTTGGACTAAGAAGATAATAACAACTAAAATCGCTGTCGCAAATAATGATAAGTATGGCACACCATATTTATTCGTTTTACCAAATGAATGGAAAGCTAATTTATCTTTACTCATAGAATATAACATTCGTGTTGATGCATACATACCTGAGTTACCTGCAGATAATACAGAAGTTAAAATAACTGCATTCATAAATGATGCTGCAAAGGCTAAACCAGCATTTTTGAATACTAATGTAAAAGGTGACGTAGCAATATTGTCATCGCCACCCATCAAAGCATTGCTATCATAAGGAATTAACATACCAATAACAAATATCGCTAAAATATAGAATAGTAATATTCTCCAGAATACTTGTTTAATGGCTTTTGGTACTGCGCGCTCTGGATTTTCAGATTCTCCAGCAGTTATACCAATTAATTCAGTACCTTGGAATGAGAATCCAGCAACTAAGAATACACCTAGAATTGATAATAAACTGCCGCCTAGGTTGCCACCTAAAATAGGTCCTTCACCCTTAGTAAATGTATCAAAGCCTACAAATTCGCCACCCATGATACCTAATATCGTTAACAAACCAATGACGATAAAGATGATAACTGTTACGACTTTGATTAATGCGAACCAATATTCACTTTCTCCATAAACTCTCACTGATAAAGAATTCAAAGCGAATATAATGACTAAGAAAATACAACTCCATATCCAAGCTGGAATGCCAGCCATAGGTGTCCAATATTGAATAACTTGAGCAGCAATTGTAACATCCGCTGCAACTGTAATAACCCAGTTAAACCAATAATTCCATCCTAACGCAAATCCTAAAGATGGATCTACGAATCGTGTTGCATAAGTACTGAATGATCCAGAAACCGGTAGATAAGTTGCCATTTCACCAAGAGATGTCATTAGGAAAAACACCATCGCACCTATAATGGCATACGCAATTAAAGCACCTAATGCACCAGCATCATGTATTGCACCACCAGATGTCATGAATAATCCAGTTCCTATACATCCTCCCATAGCGATCATAGAAATATGGCGATCTTTCAATCCTCTTTTGATACCGTCATTTTGACTTTCTACTTTTCTCATAGAAGCTCCCTTTCTTACAGTAGAGGCTAACTAAAATCGTTTTGTTGTGTTATGCGATGATTATGAACGCATTCAATCAATACTTTCAAACCATTTTTTAATACTTTTTAAAGCATATAAAAATGGTTGCATACCTTAAGATATGCAACCATTTGCTTAATCTATTTCGGTAGCACATCACAAATTGTGACAGTACAGTTTCTGTTCGATAACTGTCCCAACAAATGATCTTTAAGGATATCATTCATTTCGGCATCTTTACCTTTCACACTTTCAACATACGTTCCCTAATAACTTCTGAAGTGTTACTCATTAAAGACGCAACCTCTAACTCTTTTTTATTTAACTATATAGTAATATACATTATGCTGTCTTTTTTATCAAGACTATCTGCGTTTTTTCAAACGAATTTCATCAACTAAATTCCAAATGAATTCATCTTTTTCAACTGTGTCTTGATCTTGAGAACCATACTTACGTACATTAACCTCGTTATTTTCAACTTCTTTATCGCCTACTACAACTTGGTAAGGTATTTTTTGCATTTGGGCTTCACGTATTTTGTAACCCATTTTTTCATTACGGTCATCAATTTCTACACGAACACCTTGTGATTTTAATTCATCTTGTAAATTTCTAGCATAATCATAATGTAAGTCTACATTAACTGGGATAATTTCAACTTGTTTTGGTGCTAACCATGTTGGGAAGGCACCTTTTGTTTCCTCAGTTAAGAAGGCTACGAAACGTTCCATAGTTGAAACGACACCACGATGAATAACGACTGGTCGATGATTTTCACCATCACTACCGATGTAAGTTAATTCAAATCTTTCTGGTAATAAGAAATCAATTTGCGCAGTAGATAATGTTTCTTCTTTACCCATAGCAGTTTTAACCTGTACGTCTAGTTTTGGACCGTAGAATGCCGCTTCGCCAATCGCTTCAACGTATGGTAATCCCATCTCATCAACCGCTTCTTTTAGCATAGTTTCAGCTTTATTCCACATTTCATCGTCATCCATATATTTCTCTTTATCTTCAGGATCTCTGTAACTTAATCTAAATGTATAATCCTCAAAGCCAAAGTCTCTATATACTTCTTGAATCATATTTACAACACGTTTAAACTCATCTTTGATTTGATCAGGTCTTACAAAAATGTGAGAGTCATTTAATGTCATTCCACGTACACGTTGTAATCCTGATACAGCACCACTCGCTTCATATCTATGCATAGTACCTAACTCAGCAATACGAATAGGTAATTCACGATAAGAATGTGGACGATTGTTATAAACCATCATATGATGCGGACAGTTCATAGGTCGTAATACCATCTCTTCTGTTTCATCTAATTTCATTGGTGGGAACATATCATCTCTATAATGGTCCCAGTGTCCAGACGTTTTATATAACTCCACATTTGCTAATACAGGTGTATAAACATGGTCATATCCCATACTTACCTCTTTATCAACAATGTAGCGTTCAATTTCACGACGGATTGTAGCACCGTTTGGTAACCATAATGGTAATCCAGCCCCTACTAATTGGTTATTAGTGAATAGTTCTAAATCTTTACCAATACGGCGATGATCTCGTTCACGACGTTCTTCAAGCATTTCTAAATGTGCTTTTAAATCTTTTTTATCGAAAAAGGCTGTACCATAAATACGTTGTAACATTTTATTATTACTGTCTCCACGCCAATAGGCACCAGCAGTTGAAAGTAACTTAAATTCCTTGATTTTAGAAGTTGAAGGAACGTGCACACCGCGACATAAATCGGTAAATTCACCTTGAGAATATAACGTTACACTCTCATCTTCGGGAATAGCTTCGATTAATTCTAATTTATATGGATCATCTTTGAAGAAAGCTTTGGCTTCATCTCTAGATACAACTTTGCGTTCAATTTTATGATTTTCATTAACAATTTGTTTCATTGTTTTTTCAATTTTTTCAAAGTCATCTGATGAAACTTTTTCGTCCATATCAAAATCATAATAAAAACCGCCATCTATAACCGGTCCAACACCAAATTTCACATCACCGTATAAACGTTTTAAAGCTTGAGCCATTAAATGTGCAGTAGAATGGCGTAAAACTTCAAGTGCTTCATCACTACCAGGTGTTACAATTTCAATACTTCCATCTTCTTCTAATGGTCTTGTTAAATCCACCATTTGATTATTAAATTTACCAGCCACAGCTTTTTTTCTTAATCCTGGGCTAATTGATTGTGCTATATCTTCAGTTGTTGTTCCTTTATCATACGCTTTCGAATTACCATCTGGAAATTGAACATTGATTTGATCCATTTATAAAACCTCCGTAATTAAATTCTATTTTCGTTGAAATAAAAAAACTCGCCCCCCTAAAAAAGGGACGAGTTTGTCGTGGTACCACCCTAGTTATTTAGCAATTGCTAAACATCTCTGCTTAAGATAACGGTCTTGAGCCGGGCATTGATTACCAATACCTAATAATGAAGGAGTAATAACTTAATATGTTAGCTAAATTCTCATCCTAAATATTAGCTCGCTGTATAACATGGATTAAATTATCATATCTTCAACTATTTCAATGATTAAGATTTATCTTAATTATACAATAGTTATTTTAAATTTCAATTATTTCTTAAATTTTTACCATCTAAATAATATGGTGTTGACAATGTTTTAATTCTTTCTATAATTCTAGCTGCTTTCGTTTCTTCTGCACCTTCACGCGTAATCGATAAATGATGCTCTAACTCGTCAAAATTTAAATTTGATGAGAAAAATGTTGGAAGTTCTTGGACCATTCGATAGTGTAACAATGGACCAATCACTTCATCTCTCACCCATGGTGTCACTTCTTCTGCGCCAATATCATCTATCATTAATATATTAGCTTCTCTTATGCGTTGTAACTTAGTTTCGTAACTACCATCTTTGAAACCACTTTTAAGCGTACGAATATATTCAGGTAAATAAACAATCGTTGAGGCGATACTTTTAGCTTTAAGTTGGTTTGCAATTGCACCTAAGATAAACGACTTACCAGTTCCAAATGGACCATGAATATACATACCTTTTACCTTCTCGCCATTAACTAATTGCTTGCACATATCATTCGCATGTTTAGCGATAGCTAGTCGATGTATATCTGAATCGTAGATATCTTTCATCTTAGCGTTTAATGTATCGCGTTGCATATGGTGTGAAGTTATTAAATGCGCATTGAATTTTTCTTCATCATGTTTAATTTTACATGGACACTTATTATAACGAATTTTTATTCTATGATTCTCCACATATAATTCAGGAACATGTCCTTTTACAAAATTCGGACAGTGTTCGTAATCATGACCATCATAAATCTTTTGTTGATCTTTATACTCTTGTAATACATTCAGATCATTATCAATGATGTCGTTCGTCAATTCAGATTGATGCTGATTTAAGAATACTTTTACAGCAGGGTCATTTATGACTTGCTGCTTGATCTTAGCAATTCGTTTCTCTAAATCTCCATTTGCCTTGATAATACTATTAAATGACTTCATTTAATCCTCCTCCCAATCACGTATGAGTTGTTCACGGAATGCAGCGCGTTCTTTTTCAAAACGTTCCTGTTCTTCTTTGGTTAGTGCTTTTTCCTGTTTTTCCTGTCCTCTATTTTTCAACCATTTTGGCGTTTTCTCTCTAGATACGATTTCTCGAGATTTAGCATATCGTTTTCTTGATTGAGATTTATCGTTGCCTTTGTAATCGGCTTTTTGCTCACTAGCTTTTAATGCGTAGTCATATGCCTCTTTTGCAGACTTAATGCCCAATTTCTTCCAGTTTGATGCAATTTCTAAAATGTATGTCTTTGGTAATTTCATATCATTTTTTAACATGACAAATTGAAGCAAAATATTTATAACACCAAAGTTTAACTTTTCTCTTTCAATTAATTCTTCAACCATTTTCTTTTGTTGGAATGTTGGCTCTGACCCAGACCAAGATGTCAACATATCAATTGGGCTCGTTTCTTCTAACAATTGCAACCAATTATTATCTGTAGTGACTTGTTCTGACGATGTAGCTTGACGAATATGAGTAACTTCACTTTGGCTTTCACTGCTACCTTTTGGTTCCAGCTCAGGTAATTGTTGATTATGTTCAATCAAATAATACGAACGGGCATGTTTTCTAATTTCTTCATGCGATAACTGTTGATTACTTGTTATTGAATTTAAAATAATACGCTTCATAGCATCTTCTGTTAAACCATATAATGTCGCCAATTGAACTATTAAATCTTTGGTTTCTTTAGTAATAATTTCATCGCTAATAAAATGGTTACGTAGCATCTCTTTTAAAATTTCAAAATCAAATGACACATTAGATAAATCAATACCATTGTACGACTTTTCTTTTTTTATTGATGATGCATCTATAGGAACATTAGCATGAGGTACTTTAAATACATCAGTGAATTTGCGCGTAACTTGTTGAAAGCCATTTAAATCAGGTTCTTGCTTTTTAAAATAATTTTTTAGGCTTTTATAACGTTGTTTATCAACTTGATTATATAAGTAAACAGATAACATAGGATCATTAAAAAATTGATATGCCGTAGGTGGCTGTACTAATTCATAAATGAAAAATGATTGTTGTTCATCGTGATTTACATATGTTTTAATCAAACCAATTGCTTCTAATAAATCCATATATTGACGAAATTCTGCCAAATTCAATTTTAATTCATTCATGATTGTATAATGCGTTAATGTTTCATCACTGTTCACAAATTGGTTCATAAAGTGATAAGTACCTATAGCTTGTGCACCTATTAAGGGCATGTACAATCGATTAAGTATCTCCAAATGATTATGATTAAATTGGAACTGACGATACACTTTATAACCGTCATGCGGGCTTAAACCATATTCATATGAGTGCAAACTCATTTATATATCACTCCGTTTATTATCATTCAAGATGCCCTTGCATTGATGCTAATAATTGATCAACATCTTTAAATTCTTTATATACTGAAGCAAATCTTACATAAGATACTTGATCAACATGCATTAATAAATTCATTACATGTTCTCCAATATCTCTAGAAGAAATTTCTGTTTGGCCGCTATCACGTAATTGCCATTCAACCTTATTCGTAATATCCTCTAATTGCTGATAACGTACAGGTCGCTTCTCACATGATCTAACAAGTCCATTCAATATTTTCTCTCTTAAAAATTGTTCTCGCGTCCCATCCTTCTTAACCACAATTAATGGACTTACTTCTATATGTTCAAATGTCGTAAATCGAGTGCCACAATTTTCACATTCTCTTCTACGTCTAATTGCATTAGCATCATCTGCATGTCTTGAATCAACAACACGCGAATGCGTTGAACTACATTTTGGGCATTTCATTTCTTTCACCCTCTTGAATAGATTATGATTCATTATACTATAAAAGCATTCTAGACAAAAGAAGTCCAATGCGCATTAAAAAAACACTAAAATTTAAAAAATTTAATAAAAATTCTAATTTACGTATAACCTATACCTTAATTTCTAATACTATGTAAAAGGTTTGTATCTAAATGATATAAAACAAAAAAGCGAGACTATTTAATCTTAGTTAAAAGATTTAATAGTCTCGCGATATTCGACTGTTAAAATTTATTATTTCGCAGTCGCAACATTTTCAGAACCAATTAATTTGGCAATTTGTTGAGCAACTTCAACTACTCTATTTGAATAACCCCACTCGTTATCGTACCATGCAATCACTTTTACTTTATTATCACCCATTACAATTGTGTTTTGAGCATCGATGACTGCTGAATTAGGGTTAGTATTAAAGTCCATTGAAACTAAAGGTGCATCTTCCACATCAAGAATACCATCTAAACCTGCATTACGGAATGCATCGTTAACTTGTTCTGCTGTTACGTTTTCTTTTAAATCAACCACTAAATCAACAAGTGAAACGTTTTTAGTTGGTACACGTAAAGCTAAACCATGAAGTTTACCTTCTAATTCTGGTAGTACTTCTTTTAAAGCTTTAGCAGCACCAGTTGACGTTGGTATAATACTTTCGTTACAAGAACGTGCGCGACGTAAGTCTTTATGTGGATTATCTATATTATTTTGATCATTTGTAATTGCATGAACTGTTGTCATAAGTCCATTAACAATACCAAATTGATCATTTAAAACTTTAGCTACCGGTCCAATACAGTTTGTTGTACATGACGCATTACTAAAAATGTCATACGCTTCAACATCTAATTGATTATCATTTACCCCTTTAACTACCATTTGTACATGTCCACCTTTAGATGGTCCAGTTAATAATACTTTTTTAGCCCCAGCTTTGATATGTCCAATCGCTTTGTCACCATGATTAAATTTACCCGTAGCTTCAATAACGATATCAATATCTAACGCTTCCCAAGGTAAATTTTCAGGGTTACGGTCAGACACAAGTTTAATATCATGTCCATCGACACGGATACCATTCTCAATAGGTTCAACCTTCTTATCGAATCTACCATGAGTAGTATCATAATTAATTAGATGCGCAATTGTTTCAGGTGGATAGCTTGCGTTAATCGCTACAATATTTAAGTCTTCTTTATGTAAAGCGATTCTTAACACCATTCTACCAATTCTACCCATACCATTAATTGCTATATTTGTTGACATTTAAAGCACCCCTTGATTGTTTGTTTATATGTTATACTTTATAAAATTAGTGTAACATAATAACGAAAATTTGAAAGCGTTTTCTGATGATTTTAAAAAATTTTTTTAAGCTGATTATTTTAAATTAGCAAAAAGCTCTAATAAACGTAATAATGCAAAAATTAAAGTTTAAGCATGTTTCGTCTACTAGAGCTATAATTTATAAATTGAGTCACATAGAATTTATATTTCTCTATTGATAAACCCTTTTTCAGTTAATAGTTGTTCTAAATTTTGTTTAAGTTCTAACTTATCTCCTAGGTTATCTATAACATGATCTGCCATTCTGCTTTTTTTATCAATTGAAATTTGGCTATATACACGCGCTTTAGCATCTTCAAGTGACAATTGATTACGTTCCATCAATCTCTCTATTTGAATGCTTTCAGATGTATAAACTAACCATACTTCATCCACTGTATCCTGTAATTCATTTTCAAAAAGGAGTGGAATATCCATAATGACATCATAACCTTGATTAAGATAGTTTTGTTTCTCTTTTTCCATTATTTCTCTAACTATTGGATGCACGATATCATTTAACTCGATACGCTTTTCTGGATGATTAAACACAATTTCTCCTACGTATTGACGATCCATTTCACCTTCATCTGTGATAGCACGTTCACCAAAAGCAGTACGCACTTGTTCTAAACCTTTCGTTCCTTTTGCAACAGCTTGCCTTGAAGCAATGTCAGCATCTACAACCTTAAAACCATATGCTGTCAATAATTCAGAAACTGTTGATTTACCTGTGGCAATACCACCTGTTAATCCTATTACTTTTGGCATAAATATTCACTCACCTTTATTTCTGACAATGTGGGCAGAAATGACTATTACGTGTAGCCACTACCTTTTGCTCAATATCATGCCCACAAACGTTACATGTCTTTTGTTTATATACATTTAAATGTAATTGCATTTCTCCTGTTTTACCATCTGCATGACGATAATCTGAAATGCTAGTACCACCGTTGTTTATACCCTCTTTTAACACTTCTTGAACATAGTAAAACAACATTTGACGTTCTTGGTCTGAAGTTTGTTTAACTTTCCGATCTGGTAATACACCTGCTCTAAACAAAGCTTCACACGCATAAATATTGCCACATCCTGCTATCATCTTATGATCAAGTAGCATTTGTTTAATGGGTTTATTTTGATATTTTTTAAGTTTAATACGATTTAAAAAGTGATTTAATGCATCATCATTAAATGGTTCAGGTGCAATATCAAGAAAAGCAGGGTAATCTTGGAAAGACGCCAAATTTCTTAACTCACCAAATCGTCTGATATCCGAATATACTAGTTGTTTACCATTATCTAAGTGAAATACAACATGCCAATGTTTTCGATAATTTGGTGTACTAATATCTGATAATTTATCAACGATAAAAAAGCCTCCCGCCATACCTAAATGACTTAATATAATACGTTGCGTTTGGTTTTTTTGAATTGTGAAAACAATATATTTACTTCTACGTTCCACAGATTGTATAGCATACCCTTCGCTATTCAATCGGAACCCATCCAAGTTGATACCTTTAATGATGGTCTCTTTTCCTTGTTGTTTTCCTTCTATCACTTTACTCGAAAATGTCACACTTTTAATTGTCGTATTTAAGATATAAGGTTCAATCCCTCTCTTTACATGTTCAACCTCTGGTAATTCTGGCATTTCTAATTCCTCTTTCTATTTTGCATCATACCATGTAGCTCCGTAATTAGAGTCTACTTTTAGCGGTACATCTAATTGTAGTGCGTGTTCCATAATTTCTTCAACAAACAAACTGAAATCCTCTACTTCATTTGCTGGCACCTCGAAAATCAACTCATCGTGTACTTGTAATAACAATTGCGCATGGTATGACGTTTGTTTTATTTGTTTATCAAATTCAACCATTGCTAACTTAATAATATCTGCTGCGCTACCTTGTATTGGCGTATTCATAGCTGTACGTTCAGCAAATCCTCTTAAATTAAAGTTTCGACTATTAATATCAGGAATATATCTACGACGATGCAATAATGTTTTCACAAATCCATCGGCTTTAGCATCTTTAACGATGTCAGACATATATTGTTTTACACCTGGAAAACTGGCTAAATAATCATCGATAAATGCTTTTGCTTTTTTTCGCGTAATATTTAAGCTTTGACTTAAACCATAATCACTAATACCGTAAACGATGCCAAAGTTAACAGCTTTGGCTTGTCTACGCATTAGCGCATCAACCTCTTCCGCTTCTACTCCAAATACTTTCATTGCAGTTGCAGTATGGACATCTCTTTCGTGAATAAATGCCTCTTTCATACTTTCATCCTGAGTGATATGCGCAAGCACACGTAATTCAATTTGAGAATAGTCTGCTGATAAAATCACACTGTCATTAGAAGTGGGTTTGAAGGCTCTTCTAATTTTACGTCCTTCTTCAAGACGAACAGGTATATTTTGTAAGTTTGGATCTACACTTGATAAACGTCCCGTTTGTGCTAACGTTTGGTTGAAGCGGGTATGAATGCGATTATCATCACTAATTACTTTTTGTAACCCTTCAACATAGGTAGATTGTAATTTAGATAATTGACGATATTCTAAAATGTAATCAATGATAGGATGTTGACCTTGTAGTTGTTCTAACACATCAACCGCAGTAGAATAACCTGTTTTAGTTTTCTTAATGACTGGTAATTCCAATGTTTCAAATAGGACTACACCTAGTTGTTTAGGAGAATTAATATTAAATTCTTCTCCAGCTGCCTCATGTATATTACTGATTAATAAATCTAATTTCTCTTGAATTTCAGACTGCATTTCTTTCAAATCATTAACATCAGTGTAAATGCCAGTTTCTTCCATTTCACTCAAGATGCGCGCTAATGGAAGTTCTAAGTTTAGCAATAACTCTATTTGTTGATGAGATTTTAGTTCATCAACCATTTCAGGTTTACAAGCATGAATTGCCTCAGTAATGGATGCAATATGCTTATCTAAAACCGAATCTTCTGGAATGTGTCGTTTTTTTCCTTTTCCATAGATTGACACATCATCTTGAACATAGTTTTGTTTATAGTTACTAACAACCGAATTAACATCTTCAATTGTTCTTGATGGATCGATAATATAACTAGCTAACATAACATCAAACACAATATTTTTAATATCAATGTCTAATCTATGCGCAACCACGTATGTCTTTTTAGCATCATAAACTACCTTTTCTGTAGTTTCATTCTCTAGCCAATCAATCAGTTCTGGATAATCTTTAAGTTGATCAGCAGGAATAACAATGTGTTCCACGCCATTGTAGAAGCCAAATTTGAGAATAGCATCTTGTAAGTAATTGGTACCATCCACTTCAATATGGATGACCGCTTCTTTTAAATCATTAAAATTAATCTTGTTGAAATCATGATGAACTTCAAATACTTTGTCTTCTTGAGATTCTTCTGATGGATTACTATCGATATCAGCTAATAATTGTTTGAATTCTAACTTTTTAAATAGTTCAATTTTATCTTGATTATCATCTTGATTATCTAATTTAGTATCTTTAAGTGCTACTTCAATTGGACTATCTTTATTTATTGTTGCTAAATCTTTACTCATGAATGCATCGTCACGACTATTCTCAAGTTTTTCTTTTAATTTTTTTCCTGAAACTGCATCTAAATTTTCATAGACACCTTCAACCGTATTAAATTGTTTCAATAACTTGATAGCTGTCTTCTCACCCACACCAGCAACACCTGGGATGTTATCAGATGTATCACCCATGAGTCCCTTCATATCAATAATTTGACTAGGCACAAGCCCATCATATTTTTCATTAATAAATTCTGGAGTATAATGATCGACATCTGTAACACCTTTTTTAGTGTAATAGATGGTTACATGATCAGTAGCGAGTTGAGTTAAGTCTCTATCACCTGTAACAATGATTGTTTCAAATCCTTGCTCATTTGCTTCTTTGCTTAATGTACCAATGATATCATCAGCTTCGTAGTTCTCTAACTCATAATGTTTGATATGATACGTATCCAATAGTTGTCGAATATACGGGAATTGTTCACTTAATTCCGGTGGCGTGCTTTGTCTACCGCCTTTATATTCACTATATTTTGAATGTCTAAATGTAGTTTTGCCTGCATCAAACGCAACTAAAAAATGACTTGGTTGTTCTTCTCTTAAAATCTTTTCAAGTAACATCGCAAAACCATATATTGCATTCGTATGTATTCCTGCTTTGTTAGAAAGAAGTGGTAATGCATAAAATGCTCGAAAACTTAAACTATTACCATCAATTAAAACTAGTTTATTCAAAGCGTATACCTCCAGAGTGATTTTATTATATTTTAGCATATTCAGAGTTCGTTAACGAATGTATGGTTTCTTCAAAAGTCTCTGTTAGGTTAAAAATTTCTGTAAATAAAAAGGCACTCTCGTTTCATTAATCAATTGAATCATTGAATATGAACGAAAGGCCTTAATGGATGAAATATTATTTTTGTTCATCTATGAATGAAACTCTAAATAACGAACCTTCACCAATATTGCTTTCAACATTTATTGTACCATGATGTGCTTCGACAATATGTTTCGTTATAGACAACCCTAAACCTGTGCCACCTGAATCTCTACTTCTCGCTTTATCTACACGATAAAATCTTTCGAAAATATGGTTTTGGTCACTCTTCTCAATTCCTATGCCAAAATCTTGAATTTCTAAGTTAACTTCAAGTCCTTTTCTATAAACTCTTACAATAACGTCACTATTTTCAAGTGAATAATTAATCGCATTTGAAAGTAAATTAGTAATGACTTGTGCCATTTTATTTTCATGTGCTTCTATGATGATATCTTTTTCAATTTCAGGCAAAATGCTAATATTTTTATATCTTGCTTGGTTTTGTAGATTATCAATTGTAGTATAAGCAAGTTCTGAGAGATTCACAAACGATGTTTCTATCTCAGTTTGTTGTTCGATATGAGATAAATCTAATAGGTCCGCAACAAGAGACTCAATACGATTAGATTCTTTTAAAATGATGTTTAAAAACATATCAAGCGACTGTTCATCGTTTTTTGCACCTTCAATTAATGTTTCAGCAAAACCTTTAATAGAAGTAATAGGCGTTTTAAGTTCATGAGAAACGTTTGCCACAAATTCACGTCGTAAGTTTTCTAATTTTTTAAGATTTGTGATGTCATGCATAACAACAACCATACCTTGTAATTTCTTTTTAGATTTACTAAGTATCGGAACACAAGATAGATCAAAATATTTATGATGAACGTTATTTAATACGATTTCAATTTGCTCATAGAGTGGCTTTTCAGTTTTAAAACTTTCTAAAATCAATTGTTGAATTTTAGTATCTAAATATGAGGTATACTTTTTATTTTCAACCTTACCATTTGGTCTAAACAAATCATAATAGGCGTGGTTTGCAACTACGATTTCGCCATGTTTGTCAATCATTAAAACGGAACTCGGAATATTTTCTAATGTAGTTTTTAAACGATTGGATTGCATTTTTTGCTTATTATTAAGCTTTTGTAAGCGTCTAGCCAAATCATTAGTTGTAACAAACAGTGCTTTGGTCTCCTTGACATTACTTTCAGGCACGCGAACATGATAATAGCCATCAGCGATTAACGAAGTCGCATAAGTAACCTCATTAATCGGTCTAATATATGTACGATGAATGCTTCTAACTGCCAAATATATTGCTAAAAGAACAATAATTCCAATTAAAGATAAATACTTCCACATACTCTTCTGTAATTCAAGAATTTCAGTATTCATCCCACTTATGTATACCGTTTTATCATTAATAACCGTTTTGAATGTATATCTAACCTGTCCGTTTTCTCGATTATAAATAATATTAGACGGGTTAGCTTCATTATCAATGTTATTATTAAATTTATGTTGATTCCCTGATTGATAAATGACTTCTCCGTTTTTAGTAATCTTAACGATTAGATTTTGATTAGCTGAAATGTTCTTTATTTCCTTATTGTCATTTTGTTTGTTTAATTTAAGGAAATTTTCGGAAACATGTTTGAGCTCTGTGACTTGCGCTGTTGATAATATTTGATAAATTGTATGATGAATAATGATACCTAAACCAATAAAACTGATAATGGTAATTGTACTTAATAATAATAATAACCGATGATGAAATTTGAGCATTAAGCCTTAGGTCTTTCTAATTTATAACCAAGTCCACGAACAGTTTTGATTAATTTAGGTTGTTTTGGATTCTCTTCGAGCTTATCTCGCAAATGGCTAATGTGAACGTCAACAATTCGAGAATCGCCTGCGAATTCATAATTCCAAACTGAATTTAACATATGTTCACGGGTAATTACTCGCCCTTGTCTCTCTATGAGATATAATAGTAATTCAAACTCTTTAGGCGTAAGTTCTAATAACTCATCATCTTTATAAACTTCAAAGAACTCAGGTCTGATTCGAATGTTCTCAATTAATATATCCTCATCATCAACATCTTCTTTTTCAATTTCACTAGCAAATTTAGATCTTCTCAAGATAGCCTTCACTCTTGCAACTACTTCTCTCGGTGAAAAAGGTTTTGTCATATAGTCATCTGCACCTAATTCTAATCCTAATACACGATCAAACTCATCATCTTTTGCAGTTAGCATTAAAATAGGAACTAAATTTTTATCAGAACGTATTGTTTTACATACTTCAATACCATCTTTTTTAGGTAACATTACATCCAAAACGACAAGTTCTGGTTGAATTTCGTTTACCTTTTCCAAAGCTTCTTCACCATCGTATGCTACTTCAACGATGTAACCAGCCGTTTCAAGATTATATTTTAATAAAGTTACAATTGATTGCTCATCGTCAACCACTAATACTTTTTGTGACATAATGTGCCTCCCTGAATAAATATAACATTTTAATTTCATTATAACGGAAGTTAAAACAAAAATAACATACAACATATTAAATTTACATAATCTTAACAATCAAATTATCTTTTTCTAATTATTGAGTATTTGTATTACTCTTATTTAAATATTGTTAAGAAAATATAAAATTATTCAACTAATTTTTAATAAAAAAGGAATGGAACTGGATTTATTTGAATACCAAGTTCCACTCCTTTGAGTGATAGCAACTTCGAGAAAGGGTTTAAATAAAGCCTTACTCAGATGTATCGCTAACTATCTAATTATCATGATTTAACTAAGATTATTTTGTATAAACAACTAAGCCTTGTTCACTGATTGACTTATTTTAAGTTTTTAATTAATTCATCAGCGAAATCTGAAGTAGATACTTCAGTAGCGCCATCCATTAAGCGTGCAAAATCATAAGTTACAACTTTAGATGCGATTGTCGCTTCAATTGCATCAGTAATCTTATCAGCAGCTTCTTGCCAGCCTAAATGTTCTAACATTAACACTGAACTTAACAATTCAGAAGATGGGTTAACTTTATTTAAACCAGCATATTTAGGTGCTGTACCATGTGTTGCTTCAAAAATAGCGTGACCAGATTCATAGTTAATGTTTGCACCAGGTGCGATACCAATACCACCTACTTGAGCGGCTAAAGCATCTGAAATATAGTCACCGTTAAGATTCATTGTAGCAACAACATCATGTTCGGCTGGACGAGTTAAAATTTGTTGTAAGAAAATGTCAGCAATTGAATCTTTAATAATGATTTTTCCATCTTGTTCTGCTTTTTCTTGCGCTTGATTAGCTGCATCTTTACCATCTTGTTCAACTATTTCATCATATTGTTGCCATGTAAATACTTTATCAGCAAATTCATTATGTGCTACATCATAGCCCCATTGTTTGAATGCACCTTCAGTAAATTTCATGATATTACCTTTATGAACAAGCGTTACCGTTTTACGGTCATTATCGATTGCATATTGGATTGCTGCTCTAACTAATCGCTCAGTACCTTCTTTAGAAACTGGTTTGACACCAATACCTGAAGTTTCTGGGAATCGAATATTCGTAGCACCCATTTCATTTTGTAAGAACTCAATTATTTTTTTAACTTCATCAGTACCTTCTTTAAATTCAATACCAGCATAAATATCTTCAGTATTTTCACGGAAGATTACCATATCTACATCTTGTGGACGTTTAACAGGTGAAGGTACACCTTTGAACCAGCGTACTGGACGTAAGCAAGTAAATAAGTCTAACTCTTGACGTAAAGCAACATTTAATGAACGAATACCACCACCGATTGGCGTAGTTAATGGTCCTTTAATCGCAATTAAATATTCTTTTATTGTATCTAATGTTTCTTGAGGTAACCATTCACCAGTTTCGTCATAAGCTTTTTGACCAGCTAGAACTTCTTTCCATTCAATACGTTTCTCACCGTTATAAGCTTTTTCAACAGCTGCATCGATAACACGGCTTGCTGCTTTCCAAATATCTGGTCCAATACCATCACCAATTATAAAAGGAATAATTGGTTCATTAGGGACGTTTAATCCATCATTTAATCTTGTAATTTTTTCAGCTGACATAATTTTACCTCCAAATATTGTGAATCTATTTGACTTTATTATTTATCTTTCTTCAATTGGTATATACTTACGATCTGTTTCACCGATGTAATTTGCTCTTGGACGCATAATTCTATTGTCACGATATTGTTCAAGAATATGTGCAGTCCAACCTGATGTACGACTTACTGCGAATATAGGCGTAAATAAATCATGTGGGATATCCATACTATGATATACCGTAGCACTGAAGAAATCGACATTAGGAATAAGGCCTTTTTCTTCTTTCATACGCTTTTCAATAGCAATTGAAATATCATATAATTCGCTTCTACCCGTTTCAGAAGTAATTTTACGGCTCATCTCACGTAAATATTTGGCTCTAGGATCTCCGTCTTTATAAACTCTGTGACCGAATCCCATAATTTTTTCTTTGTTTTTGAATTTTTCATCTAAGTAAGCATCCACTTCATCTACTGATTTAACATCAGAAAGCATGCTCATAACTTGTTCATTCGCACCACCATGTAATGGTCCTTTTAATGAACCTACTGCAGCTGCAATGCCTGAATACATATCAGATAAAGAAGAAACGGCACAACGAGCTGTAAATGCAGAAGCATTAAGTTCATGGTCTGCGTGCAATACTAAAGCTTTATTAAATGCTTCAACTTCAGTATCTGTAGGTAATTCCCCTCTTAGCATATATAAGAAGTTCGCTGCATACCCTAAATCAGGATTTGGTTTAACAGGTTCTTTTCCTTCACGAACACGCGCAAACGCTGTAACTAAAGAAGCAATTTTAGCTTGAATACGAATGGCTCTTTCTTTTCTATTTTCTTCTGTTTCATTTTCAGCATCAGGATCAAAGTGTGCAATATATGATACAGATGTACGTAATGCCGTCATAGGATGCACATTATCCGTCGCATATTCTTCAAAATGTTTATAAACTCTCGGATTTAAAGTCATATAATGATTTAATTTTTCTCTCAATGCATCTAATTCATCTTGTGTTGGTAGTCTATAGTTCCATAATAAGAACACGACTTCTTCAAATAATGCATTTTCTGCTAAATCATCAATATCATATCCCGCATATGTTAATTGACTATCAATAATTGAACTGATTTTTGTTTCAGCTGCAATTACCCCTTCTAAACCTTTTTGTAATTCTGCCATAAGTAATTCCCCTTTTCTTATACATAATGTAATGGCTTTCAAGTATCATTATAGCCAAACAAATAACTTTTGTGAACGATTATATATCGCTCAATAAATGGTAATTAACTTTAATTTAATAGACTTATTTTTACTCAAATACCCAATAAACGCCATTATATAAGCATTCAATCCAATTCAAATTATGTAATTAATGAGAAAATATTGAAAATTTCATTTTTATTATCAAGCTTGATTACAATTATTTAATCAAAATTTAAAGGAATTTTTAGAAAATATTAGAAAAATAATTGTCGAATTGAACATATAGGTGCATAATAATATTAATTAAATGTAAGGGAGTTGTCTTATGGCTGAAGAAAAATTACAAAGAGGATTGAGTAATCGTCATGTGCAATTGATTGCTATTGGCGGCGCTATTGGTACTGGGTTATTCTTGGGAGCAGGTCAAACCATAGCAATGACTGGTCCATCTATTCTATTAACTTATATTATTATAGGTTTCATGTTGTTCATGTTTATGAGAGGCTTAGGTGAGATTATTATTCAAAATACTCGCTTCAAATCTTTTGCCGACGTGACAAATGAATACATAGGACCGTTTGCTGGTTTCGTTACTGGTTGGACATATTGGTTATGTTGGATTATAACAGGTATGGCAGAAGTTACAGCGGTTGCTAAGTACGTTAGTTTCTGGTTCCCTGCAATTCCTAACTGGATCAGTGCACTATTTTGTGTACTTATATTAATGCTATTTAATTTACTAAGTGCTAAATTATTTGGCGAATTAGAATTCTGGTTCGCTATTATCAAAATCATAACAATTATTGCTTTAATTGTTGTAGGTTTAGTGATGATTTTAATTGCTTATAAAACACAATTTGGACATGCTAGTTTCACAAATTTATATAAACATGGCATATTTACTAATGGTGCATCTGGTTTCTTTATGTCATTCCAAATGGCGTTATTCTCATTCGTAGGTATTGAAATGATTGGTGTTACTGCCGGTGAAACTAAAGACCCAGAAAAAACAATTCCAAAAGCGATTAATGCTGTACCTTTAAGAATTTTAGTATTCTATGTGGGTGCATTAGCAGTTATCATGTCTATTATCCCTTGGGATAAAGTTGATCCTAATGAGAGTCCATTTGTTAGATTATTCTCATTAATAGGTATTCCTTTCGCTGCTGGATTAATCAACTTTGTAGTACTTACTGCGGCAGCTTCATCTTGTAATAGTGGTATATTCTCAAATAGCCGTATGCTATTCGGATTATCTGAACAAGACCAAGCACCACCAATCTTTAGAAGTACAAATAAAAATGGTGTTCCTCATTTTGCTATCATTGGTTCATCAGCATTATTATTAGTTACAGCGTTATTAAACTATATATTCCCTGACGCTACATTAGTGTTTACGTATGTAACTACTATTTCGACTGTATTATTTATTATCGTATGGGCATTAATTATTATTGCTTATATTAATTATCACAGAAAAAATCCAGAGTTACATAAAACTGTATCTTATAAACTTCCTGGTGGTAAATACATGGGTTATGCGATTTTAGTATTCTTCTTCTTAGTATTTTGTTTATTATTTGTAAATGAAACAACTAGAAATGCTATCTTCCTAACTCCTATATGGTTTGTACTATTAGGTTTAATGTACTTAAGATATAGACAAGTTGCAAAACGTACTAAATAGTTGAAACATTGATTAAGACCTAAAAAGGCCAGTAGATGAATTGATAATAATTCATCTACTGGCCTTTTATTGTTATCACTACTGTTGAGATAGTGTCTATGTCGGCTCGAAGATCAATCTATAGTTTCTGTAATATTAGCTTCGAATTCATCCAATAGCGCACGTGCTTCATCAACAGACTCTGTACTCATTAATTGATGACGTAATTGGCTAGCACCTTTGATACCTTTTACGTATATCTTGAAAAATCTTCGTAAACTTTTGAATTGTTGGCTTTCATCATTACTATATTTTTCAAACAATGTTAAATGTAATCTAAACAAATCCAATAATTCTTTACTTGAGTGTTCACGAGGTTCTTTTTCAAAAGCAAAAGGATTATTAAAAATCCCTCTACCAATCATAACGCCATCTACACCATATTTGGTCGCAAGTTCTAGTCCAGTTTGTCTATCAGGAATGTCACCATTAATCGTTAGTAACGTATTTGGGGCAATCTCATCTCTTAACGCTTTAATCGCTTCAATTAACTCCCAATGAGCATCTACTTTACTCATTTCTTTACGCGTTCTGAGATGGATTGATAAGTTTGCAATGTCTTGTTCAAAGACATGCTTTAACCAATCTCTCCACTCATTGATATCGTAATATCCTAGACGTGTTTTTACACTTACTGGTAAGCCTCCTGCTTTTGTTGCTTGAATAATTGCTGCCGCAGTTTCTGGTCTTAGTATTAAACCAGACCCCTTTCCTTTCTTAGCCACATTAGCAACAGGACATCCCATATTTAAATCTATACCTTTAAATCCCATGTCCGCTAAACCAAAGCTCATCTCTCTAAATTGCTCTGGTTTATCTCCCCATATATGGGCTACCATTGGCTGTTCATCTTCACTAAAAGTCAACCTTCCACGTACACTATGGATACCTTCTGGATGACAAAAACTTTCAGTGTTAGTGAATTCAGTGAAAAAAACATCAGGCCTTGCAGCTTCACTTACAACGTGACGAAAAACAATATCAGTTACATCCTCCATTGGTGCCAAAATAAAAAAAGGACGTGGTAATTCACTCCAAAAATTTTCTTTCATAATTATTAAACCTTCTTATATTAATATCTCTAATTTTATCCATGCTATATTACCATAAAAAATAAACTTATTCAAAATGAGTTTCTCTAAGTTTCCTAAACTTCTAAGCAAAAACAGAACGGGAGTGGCACAGTGTTCACTGTCTCACTCCCGTATCGAAGACTAAAATGTTGAAAAACATCTTTCGCAAAAATATTCCAATTCTAGTCAACTACTGTGGTTTAGCAATGTAGCATAAATAATATATTTTATATTGTACACTTTAACTAATCATAATGATTCTTTAAGCGTCTCATACACTACGCAATTGTGCTTTTATCATCAAAGATTAAAGAACATTTGCATACCCTTCAAAGATTTTACCTTGGGCTGCATCGACGGTTACTAAGATACCATCTTTTAATTCTTTAGTCGCATTTTCAACACCAATAATTGTTGGAATACCTTTTTCAAGACCAATAATTGCACTTGGTGAAGTGATACCATTTTCTTCTGTGATTAAGCCAACCGCTTGTTCAATGTAAGGTACTAATGTTTCATCTACAGAGTTTGTTACAATAATTGACTCACTTAAATCTACACCTTCTAAATCGTTTGCACTGTTTGCAACTATTGTTTTACCAACAACAGATCCACGACCTACACCTTGCCCTTTAGCAATTTCATCGCCAACTAAATGTAATTTCATCATGTTAGTTGTACCTTTTTCACCAGTAGGTACACCAGCAGTGATAATGATTAAGTCACCATTTGTAACGCGACCCGTTTCGACTGCAGTTGCAACTGCATTATTTAATAAGTCATCCGTAGTTTTACGTCCTTTTTTAATGACAGGATATGCACCCCAAACTAAAGCTAATTGACGCGCAGTATGTTCACTTGGTGTAACTGCAATAATATCTGAATGAGGACGATATTTTGAAATTGTTACAGCTGTAGAACCACTTTCAGTTGCCGCAACAATCGCTTTAACATTTAAGTTTAATGCAGTATGTGCAACTGATACACCAATAGCGTTAACTAATGAAGTTTCTACTAATTTAGTACGGTCTGATAATAATTTTTTGTAATCTTGAGCAGCTTCAGCAGAAACAGCAATATTTCTCATTGTTTTAACAGCTTCTTCAGGATATAAACCTGCAGCAGTTTCACCTGAAAGCATCACAGCGTCAGTACCATCATAGATCGCATTGGCAACGTCACTTGCTTCTGCTCTGGTTGCACGTGGATTACGTTGCATTGAATCTAACATTTGTGTTGCAGTAATAACTGGTTTACCTAATTTATTACATTTTCTAATTAAATCTTTTTGTACGATTGGTACTGATTCAGGCGGTATTTCAACACCCATATCACCACGAGCTACCATTAAACCGTCAGATACTTCTAATATTTCTTCGATATTATCAATACCTTCTTGGTTTTCAATTTTAGGGAAAATAGTAATGTTATGATTATTTTCTCTTTCTAAAATTTCACGAATATCTAAAACATCACTAGGACGACGTACAAAGCTAGCTGCGATATAATCAACATCTTCTTTGATACCAAATAAGATATCGTCAGCATCTTTATCAGTAATACCAGGTAAATTAACTTTTACGCCAGGTAAGTTAACACCTTTTTTATTTTTTAATTCACCAGTGTTTAAGATATCACATTTAACTTCGCCTTTAGTTTTATCGATGTCTTTAACTTGTAATTCAACTAAACCATCATCAAGTAAGATGTATGACCCTACTTGTACATCATTAATTAAGTCTTCATAAGTTACTGAGAATTTTTCAGGTGTACCTTCAACTTGTGACATACTTACGATTACTTCTTTGCCTTTTTCAAGCATAATTAAGCCATCTTTCATGTCATGAGTACGAATTTCAGGTCCTTTTGTATCTAATAAGATACCGATTGTTTTACCTAATCTATCTGCTACTTTACGAATCGTATCAATACGTGCTTTATGTTCTTCATGACTACCATGAGAGAAGTTCAAACGCGCTACGTTCATACCAGCTTTCATTAATTTTTCTAACATTTCTTCAGACTCTGATGCAGGTCCAATTGTACATACAATTTTAGTCTTTCTCATTTTAAAAAGCCTCCTAAATTAAATAGATAACTCTTTCGCTAATTCATAAATATCTGTATTAAATTTATGGTCGTTGCCATTGAAGATTTCATCAAATGGTGTAGCAGTCAATTTATTATTCATGATACCAACTCCTTGTCCAGAACGACCTTGCATTAATAGGTCAACAGCATAACCACCTAAACGTGATGCTAATACTCTATCGGCACCTGATGGGCTACCGCCACGTTGAATGTGACCTAATACAGATACACGTGCATCAACATTAATATATTTCATCAATTGATCCGCACATTCTTGACCACTCATACTTCCTTCAGCTACCATCACGATTGAGTGTTTCTTACCACGCTTGATACCACTTTCTATCTTTTCAGCGATATCTTTAATGTCTGTATTCGCTTCTGGAACTAATATTGTTTCAGCACCTACTGATAATCCAGCCCAAAGTGCTAAATCACCACAATCACGCCCCATAACTTCAACAACAAATGTTCTTGCATGACTTGAAGCAGTATCTCTGATCTTATCAACACTATCAATAATCGTATTTAATGCTGTGTCAAATCCAATAGTGAAGTCAGTACCATTAATATCATTATCAATTGTACCTGGGATACCAATTGTCTTAATATCTTTAGTTTCTTCACTAATACGTTGGGCACCTCGGTAACTACCGTCTCCTCCGACAACTACGAGTCCTTCAATACCACGTTTGTGTAAATTCTCTATACCTTTTTGTCTTACACTTGCCTCTTTAAATTGAGGACATCTTGCAGAGTAAAGGAAAGTACCTCCACGTTGAATTGTATCCCCTACTGAACCCAATTCTAATTTATGAATATTATCATCTAGCAATCCTTGATAACCTTGATAAATTCCATAAACTTCAATGTTGTTATAAATCGCCTTACGTACAACTGCTCTTACAGCAGCATTCATGCCTGGTGAATCTCCACCACTAGTTAAAACTGCAATTTTCTTCATGACGACATTCCCTTTCCTAACTAGATTTCTCTTTAATAATAAATTACCACAATTTTTTTTAGTGTTCCATCAATATAGGTGTATAAAATTGATGTAAACGTTTTATAAAGAAAATTTATAATGATACAGAAAAAAGGTGGGACAAAATTCTATACGAATTTTTCGTCCCACCCGCTTAAGAATGACAAGAACATTATAGATTATATAAGTTCTTTCATTGCTCAGTGAATTGATGTAAATTGATATTTAAATTTGAAAGTTATTATAGTCATTAATTCCTTTATTAATTTTCAATAAAAGAACCAATATTTCTAAATTTCGTAAATCTATTTTCAACGAGTTCATCACTACTTAATGATTGCAATTGTTCTAATTGATTAATGAAGGCCTTTTTAATTTCAACCGCTTGTTGCTCTACATTATTATGTGCACCACCTAATGGTTCATCAATAACGCTGTCTATCACTTTTAAATGATATAAATCTTTTGCAGTGATTTTCATCGCTTCGGCAGCCATTTTAGCTAATGAACTATCTTTCCATAATAGTGCTGCGGCCCCTTCTGGAGAAATAACAGAATAGGTACTATTTTCAAGCATCATAATTCTATTTGCAATGCCAATGCCGAGTGCGCCACCACTACCACCTTCACCGATGACAATTGCTATAACAGGTACTTTTAATGAAGCCATCTCTACTAAATTTCTAGCAATAGATTCACTTTGCCCTCGCTCTTCAGCAGCTTTACCTGGATAGGCACCTTTAGTATCTATAAATGTGAAGATAGGTCTATTAAATTTCTCAGCTTGTTTCATTAATCTTAAGGCTTTACGATATCCTTCAGGGTGAGCCATCCCAAAGTTACGATAAATATTATCCTTAGTATCTTTACCTCGTTGTTGGCCTATTACTGTGACAGGTGTTCCATTCAAATAGCCAATCCCACCTATCATCGCAGGGTCGTCTCTAAAATTACGGTCACCATGTAATTCAATAAATGAATCAAAAATATACGGGATATAATCTAATGTTGTAGGTCTTTCTTGAAGACGTGCAATTTGTACTCTATCCCATGGCTTGAGATTGGTATATATTTTTTTAGTTTCTCTTTCAAGTGATGCCTCAAGTAAATCAATTTCATCCTGTAAATCGACATCATTTTTTTCTTGAGATTGTTTAAGTGATTCAATTTTATTTTTTATTTCAAAAAGTGGTTTTTCAAAATCAAGCATCTTTTTTCACCTCTTGGTGCATTTTTAATAACTGGGCAAGTGTATCTTTCATTTCTTTACGATGAACAACTTTATCTAATTGTCCATGTTCAAGTAGAAACTCTGCAGTTTGGAAATCATCTGGAAGTTTCTCATTTATAGTTTGTTCAATGACACGTCGACCAGCAAATCCTATTAATGCTTTAGGCTCACTTAAATTGATGTCACCAACAGAAGCAAAGCTTGCAGAAACACCACCAGTTGTTGGATGCGTTAGATATGAAATATAAAGTAATCCCGCATCTGAATGTCGTTTTAAGGAAACACTCGTTTTACCCATTTGCATTAACGAAATAATCCCCTCTTGCATTCTTGCACCACCACTTGCAGAAAATAAAATAAACGGTAGTCTATGTTCTGTAGCGTAATCTATAATTCGACATATTTTTTCACCAACAACGGATCCCATACTTCCCATTCTAAATCTAGCATCCATAACTGCAACAGCAAATTCAATACCCTCTAATTTGGCAGTACCAGTCACAACTGCCTCACTTAAATCTGTTTTTTGTTGATCTTTTTCAATTTTCTCTTGGTAACCAGGGAAGTCTAATGGATTAGCTGATGTCATACCTTTATCGAATTCAACGAAACTATTCTCATCAGTAATTGCTTCAATTCTCTTATATGCAGGCAATGCAATATGATGATCACAGTTAAAGCATACATTCAGATTTTCATTTAATTCTTTTGTATACATTATTTTTTTACATTTAGGACATTTTGTCATAATGCCTGCTGGTACTTCATTTTGTTTTGAGTCTTGGACTGTTAAATATTTTCGCTTTTTACTACTGCGATTAAAAAAGTCTTTAAACATTCTTAAACCTCCACCTAACCACACAACATTAATTGTTTACATTCTGAAATAATAATATCGAACATAAAATATGAGCGAGACATTATGGATACGTTATATCATAATGTCTCAATTATACATGTCTGTGTTTCTATATAAAAATTGTTGCCCTTCTAGGTTATTTCAAATCTGTTAATTGCATTGTTTTATCATAAACCGCTTGTGGATCAACCTCTATTCTTGCTACACCAGTTTCCATAGCCGCTTTAGCGACTTCTCGTGCAACTGAAGGTGCCACTCTTTTATCGAAAGGCCCTGGAATACAATAATCTGGGTTGAGTTCATCAGCTTCTATTAAGTTCGCAATTGCTTCAACTGCTGCTTTTTTCATATCTTCATTGATATGTGTTGATTCAGTATCTAAGGCGCCTCTAAAAATACCCGGGAATGCCAATACATTATTAATCTGATTTGGGAAATCTGAGCGCCCTGTACCTACAACTTTAGCACCCGCTTCTTTTGCATCATTTGGTTTAATTTCTGGATCAGGATTGGCCATTGCAAATATAATTGCGTCATCAGCCATTGATTTAACCATGTCTTTAGATAGTAAGTTGGCAACTGAAACACCTATAAATACATCAGCATCTTTGATTACATCTTTTAATGATCCTTCAATCTTATCTTTGTTAGTGAATTTAGCAACATAATCTTTAGTATCATTCATACCATACGAACGTCCTTCAAAAATGGCACCTCTTGAATCGCACATGATCATGTTTCTAACACCATAAGAATCTAACAATTTAACTATTGCAATGCCTGCTGCACCTGCACCATTTAACACAACTTTGATATCGGATAAGTCTTTATCTACAATTCTTAACGCATTGATTAAACCTGCCATCGTCACAATTGCTGTACCATGTTGATCATCATGAAATACTGGAATGTTTGTTTCTTTTTTAAGACGATCCTCTATTTCAAAACATCTAGGTGCTGAAATATCTTCTAAATTGATACCGCCGTAGTTTGGTGAAATTAATTTTACAGTTCTAATAATTTCTTCAGGGTCTTTCGTATCTAAAGCGATAGGTACACCGTTAATTCCGGCAAAGCTTTTAAATAGAACAGCTTTACCTTCCATAACTGGAATACTCGCTGATGCGCCTATATTACCTAAACCTAGTACCGCGGTACCATCAGTGACGACCGCTACGGTATTTCTTTTAATTGTGTAATCGTATACCGTTCTTGGATCTTCATGGATTTCTTTACATGGCTCTGCTACACCTGGTGAGTAGGCTAAACTTAACTCTTCTTTATTAGTAACTTTAATATTAGGTGTTATTTCCAACTTACCTTGGTTTTCTTTGTGCATTTGTAATGCATCATCTCTTAAAGACATTAAATCAACCCCTATTTATTTGCTAATATACCGACAATTTAATCAGTATAATGAATTTATATACGCTTTATTTAAAATTTTTTAACAAAAAATAAACTGATGACTTTATTTTATAAATCATCAGTTTACTATATCATAATTTTTTTAGACATAAAAGTTATAAAATTCTTATATCACTCGGTTCAAACCCTTTAATAAAGTTTGTAATCGTAACTGGTGTTTTAGTCAAACTTCCTAAATAATCAAGTTGACCAGTCTTTTCGTTATATATATTGACATGAATCATTTGGCCATTAGGTTCTGCATTGAGTTGCTGTTTTATAGCTTCTATGTGTTGAATGTTTCTTAAAACTATCTGTGCGGCTTCTTTAATTTTTGTTGATTCAAAATGCTCAACAGAATCAATTTGATTTATAATGAGTTGCAATTGTTGGTTCCTCTTCTCAAATTTTCCCCACACAATATACATTTCCTTCTCGTTTAATTGTGTTTCATAACGTTTGAATTTATCCGGAAACAGAACTGCATCCATAACATGACGGCTATCATTTAGAACTAAAAACGCCATATTTTGACCATTTTTTGTTCTAATCTGTTTAATTTGATCCACTTGAATTAATATCGGTTTGTTGTTTAGGACATTACCTAGTGTATAGATCCCTAAATATTGTTTTTGTTTGAATTGCTTTTCCACTGGATGATTAGAGATATAAAAACCTAGGTATTCCATTTCATAATTACTAATCATTTGATCACTAAATTCTTCTTTGTCAGTGTAAGATTGCTTTGGTGTTAACATGTCTAACAATAAATTATTTTGTTCTACATCTGATACTTCATCTAACACTTGATCAATGGCACCTACTAATGTTGCACGTGTCTTTCCAAATGAATCAAAAGCACCTACTAGTATTAATGATTCAAGTAATCTTTTAGTTTTAATGCGATTCGGTATGCGTCTAGCAAAGTCAAAGAAATCTTTATATTTACCATTTTCATATCTTTCATCTACAATTGATTTCACGCTTTGATAACCAACACCTTTGATAGCACCTAAAGATAGATAAATATTGGATTGAGTAGCCTTATAATACCAATGACTTTCATTAATATTAGGTGGTAAAATTTTTAAATGTTGATTTTTAGCTTCGTCAATGATAGCAGCGGTTTTAGCTTCATTTCCAACTACATTACTTAAGATATTTGCATAAAAATAATTTGGATAATGTACTTTTAAATATGCCATAATATAAGCAATTTTAGAATAGCTTACTGCATGTGCTCTAGGGAACCCATAATCAGCAAATTTGAGTATTAAGTCAAAGATTTGTTTACTTATTGTTTTATCATAATTATTTTTCATCGCGCCTTCGATAAAGTGTTGTCTTTCACTTTCTAAGACAGCTCTATTTTTTTTACTCATTGCACGGCGTAATATGTCTGCCTGACCATAACTAAAGCTCGCAAACTTACTTGCTATTTGCATAATTTGTTCTTGATAGATGATAACGCCATACGTACTTTTAAGTATAGGAGCTAAATCAGGATGTAAGCAGTTAATTTCACTTTCGTTATGTCTTCGTGAAATATATGTAGGAATTTCTTCCATAGGTCCTGGTCGATAAAGCGAAGTAACTGCAACGATATCTTCAAAATGTTCAGGTTGTAATCTTTTCAAAACTTTTCTTACGCCATCTGATTCAAGTTGGAAAATACCAGTTGTATCGCCTCTAGACAACAGTTTAAACACATCGTCATCATCAAATGGTATAGATTCAATTTCAATAGAGATATTTAAATCTTTTTTCACTTGAGTCACAATTTGATGAATAATAGATAAATTTCTCAATCCTAAAAAGTCAATTTTAAGTAAACCAATGCGCTCTGCTTCTGTCATCGTCCATTGCGTTAGTAAACCTGTGTCTCCTAATGTCAACGGTGCATAGTCATATAATGGTTGATCATTAATAATAATACCTGCTGCATGCGTAGAAGTATGTCTGGGTAATCCTTCTAATTTTTTACTTAATTCAAACCATTTCTCATGTCTATGATTTCTATGTACAAACTGTTTAAATCGCTCATCTTCATATGCCTTGTCTAATGTTATTCCAAGTTGATGAGGAATTAATTTAGAAATCTCATTTAATGTCGTATCATCAAAACCAATAATACGGCCCACATCTCTTGCAACTGCTCTAGCTAATAGATGCCCAAAAGTTACGATACCTGAGACACGATGGTGTCCATATTTGTCTTGTACATATTGGATGACCTTGTCTCTCCTTGTATCTTCAAAATCAATATCAATATCTGGCATTGTCACACGTTCTGGATTTAGAAATCGCTCAAATAGTAGGTTGAATTTAATAGGATCGATGGTTGTGATACCTAACAAATAGCTTACTAGCGATCCCGCTGAAGAACCACGTCCAGGTCCAACCATTACATCATGTGTTTTAGCATAATGAATTAAATCACTTACAATCAAGAAGTAGTCTTCAAAGCCCATTTCCGTAATAACCTGATATTCATGATTCAACCTTTGGATATAACGTTCATCTTGATGTAATCCAAACTTCTGTAAACGCGATTGTAATTGAGACCATAAATACTGTTTAGAGGAATCACCTGATGGCGCATCAAATTTAGGTAGTAAATTTTGATGATATTCTATATTGGCATTACACATATTGGCCAATTCGAGTGTATTATCCCACACTTCTGTCGTTACATTTAATGACGCTATATCATCTTGATTCGGAAAATGTTCTCCCATGCTTTCAGTTTCATGAACTAAATCCAACTTAGAGTTGTTTTTAATCGCCTCAAGCGCAGTTATGGTTTCTACATCTTCTTCATTCAAATAACGCGCATTTTCAAGCCATACTATTTTTAATTGGTTATAAAAAGTTATATCACTTGAATGATTAATATATATATAGTCGTGATCACTGAATTGATCAATAATGGCATAATGTGATTGATCTGCTTGTTTGAAAATAATTGCCAAATTGCTTGCATAGCGTTTTAACCAATCAATAGAGATGACATCTTTTTGTTTCATCTTTATCGCAGAAGAGAGTTGGTACAGTGACTTTAGACCATCATTATTCATCGCCAAAATCACAGTTTCTATTGTATATAAACCGTCCGTTACGTGTACGGTCATTCCAAAAATTGGTTTAATATTGGCTTTTATACAAGCATCATAAAATTTAGGGAAGCCATATAAAACATTAGTGTCAGTAATTGCTAACGAATCATATTGATTATGCTGTGCTTTTTTGACTACATCATTAATTCTCAAACTAGAATTCAATAAATCGTAGGTTGTATGAAGATTTAAGTGTGCAACCATTGATGACTTCCTTTCTAAATTTTATAATTTTTGGCGTAATGCTTGCGCTAAGTCTTCAAATTCGTCCCAACTGTATACAGATACACCGGACGCATTAGGGTGTCCTCCACCACCAAATTGATTAGCGATATCATTAATAGTAATCCCTTTTGAGCGAATGCGGCATCTAATTTGATCCCCTTCGTCTACACCAAACATCCATATTTTCAGACCGCTAATATCTGCTACAGTATTTACAAATTGAGATGCTTCGTTGGGTTGGATATTAAATTGTTTTAATACATCATTTGTAATTCGAATTTGACAATATTCATGGGAATCTGAAAGCTCAAAATGCTGCAAAATATATCCTTGAAACGGCATTAATTTAGGATCTTTTTCTGACATCTTATTTAACTCAGCATTATGATTAAATGGGAATGCTAATAATTGACTAGCGACTTCCATCGTATGCGTCGATGTATTACTGAATAAGAAACGTCCAGTATCCCCCACTATACCTAGATATAATACACGTGCGACATGTTCATCGATAATGCTAAGATCATTAAAATGAGTAATAAAATCAAATATAATTTCACTTGTTGATGATGCTTCTGTATTAACATAATTGATTTCCCCATATTGATCGATTGCCGGATGATGATCGATTTTAATTAACGCTTGTCCGTTAGCGTATCTTTGATCATCAATACGAGGTGCATTAGCTGTATCACAGACTATGACGAGTGCATCGTTGTATACATTATCTTCGACTGTATCTAACTCTCCTATAAATGATAAAGATGGCTCTCCTTCACCAGTTGAGTAAATATTTTTTTCAGGAAACTTACGTTCAAGATACAACTTCAATCCAAGTTGAGAACCGTAAGCATCTGGATCGGGTCTTACGTGTCTATGAATAATAATTGTATTCGCTTCTTTTATTTTCTTCATAATCTCATTAAAAATTTCTACCATTGTAAAATCTCCTTCTAAAAATATTTCTTCAAAAATTAATTATTTTGCATATCTTCGAACATCTGACAAATAATCATCGCATTCGCTACTTTATCATTACCGCTTAACATCGTGACTTCTAATTTAGCAAAATTACGTCCAACATCAAGCATATCGTATTCTACGCTTATAGATGCTTCGATAGGCACTGTTTTAATATAAATAATGTTTAAACTTTCAATCATTACATCGACTTTTTTATATTTACGTAATTGGTGTTTAATTGTCTCTTCAATAATTGCAACGAAGACGGCTTTACTGAGTGTACCGTACTGATTCGTCAATAATGGAGATACTTCCACTGAAATAGCATTTTGGGCAATTGTGATATGTTTTGCTATCTGATCATTAATGGTCTCACCGATTTGGGGTTGTCTGCCAATCAGTTGCATTGCTTTTAGAACATCATCTCTCGTAATGACACCTATCGCTTTTTTATTTTGTGTTACTGGTAATATTTCAATACCTTCCCAAATCATAATATGTGCGCAACTCGCTACTGTTGTGTTTAATTCCACATTGATAGGACGTTTAGTCATCACTTTAGCAATCGTATCATCGGCATTCATTTGAATAACTTCTTTACTCGTAACGATACCAACTAATCTCCAATCCTTATCTACAACAGGAAATCTGGAATGTCCAGTTACTTTTGCACGTGATTTATAATCTTTTATTCCCATCTCATCAAAAACAACTGTCATATCATTAATCGGTTTTACGATATCTTCTACGATTAGAATTTCTTTTCGAATCATTTGGTTATACATCGCTCTATTAATAATATTTGCTACTAGAAATGTATCATAATTTGAAGATAGGATTGGTAAATCATGTTTATTGGCATAATCAATAATCTTTTGAGTGGTTTTAAAACCGCCTGTTATCAGTACGCCACTCCCTCTTTTTAAAGCTTCTAATTGAACATCTGGTCTATTCCCAACAATTAAAAGTGTATGATGACTTAAATACTTAACGACATCTTTAAGTTCCATAGCGCCAATCGCAAATTTAGAAACACTTTTCGATAATCCATTTTTACCACCGATGATATCGCCATCAATTATTTTTAATATTTCTTTGAACGTCAAATTTTCAATTTCTTCTCGGTTCTTTTTATCAATACGTACTGTACCAACTCTATCTATGGTAGTTACTAATCCGAGTTGACCCGCATCTTTAATAGCTCTATATGCTGTCCCCTCTGATACTTTCATTGCTTTGGCAACTTTCCTGACAGAAATTTTTTGGCCAACATTTAATGATTCTATGTATGCTATGATTTGTTCATGTTTAGTCATTGAAATACCTCTTTATAATGTACAGTGTTGTATTTATTATAACTTTTTAAGCCAAAAAAATCGATTTAGAAAATGCAAATTCATCCGTCTTAAATAAGCATAATGAGTTTGATTTTTTATTAAATATTAAATCAAGTTATGTAAATTAAATATTTAATTATTTTAATTATATACATTGGTAAAATTAAAATATTTTATATATAATTGAATGTGAGGAGGGATGACCTATGTATAAAAATATTTTATTAGGTGTAGATACTCAATTAAAAAATGAGAAAGCGTTAAAAGAAGTATCAAAATTGGCAGGTCCAGATACTGTAGTAACTATTTTAAATGCGATTGGTGAGCAAGATGCCCAAGCATCAATTAAAGCTGGTACACATATTAATGAATTGACTGAGAAACGTAGTCGATTATTAGAAAAAACACGTACTACTTTAGAAAATTATGGCATTGATTACGATCAAATCATTGTACGTGGAAACCCTAAAGATGAATTAGTAAAACACGCAAATAGCGGTAAATACGAAATTGTTGTATTGAGTAACCGTAAAGCTGAATCACAGAAAAAATTCGTACTAGGAAGCGTAAGTCACAAAGTAGCAAAACGTGCTACCATCCCTGTATTAATTGTAAAATAGTTAGTAAACTGTTTGAAATAAAAATTAATTTACTAGGGAGCGGGACAGAAATAACAAAATTCGTTGTCCTCCCCATCCGGCTTTGTTTGTAGAATTTCTTAGTGAAGTTCTCGTCGCCTGGGTCTGGCCGTTAAGGAGGGCTAGGTTTGAAAAAGCTTGATTTAAGTTTATTTTCAAATCAGCCACCTACTGCCAAAATGATAAATAGGCTGAGACATATGACTATGTCCCAGCCTCTTTTGTGTGCATTATGAAATGATTTATAAATTCATTTACGATTAAATTAGAAAGTGACTGATTCACCAGGTTCTAATATTTGTACCTCACCTTCATGAACTGCATCTTTAAATTGCTGAGGATCTTGTTCAATTAAAGGGAATGTATTGTAATGTACAGGAACAGAGATTTTTGGTTTTACAAATTCATTGATGGCATAGCTCGCATCATCAATACCCATTGTAAAATTATCGCCAATCGGAACAAAGCAAACATCAACTGGGTGTCTATCAGCGATTAACTTCATATCACTAAATAATCCTGTATCACCCATGTGATAAATTGTTTTACCTTCTACTTCTAGAATGAGTCCCATAGGCATTCCTAAATATACCGGTATACCATTTTCATGCGTAAAGCTAGAACTATGGAAAGCTTGTACGTATTTTACACTACCAAAATCAAATGTTGCTTTCCCACCAATATTCATGCCATGCACGTCTTCTACACCATAATAAGTGCTTAAATACCCTTGTAACTCAGCAGAGCCTATTACAGTTGCGTGATTACGATTTGCTAATTCTACTACATCCCCAAAGTGATCAGCATGACCATGCGTTAAGATGATATAATCTACATCTAAGGTTTGTTCATCTAAATCACATTTGTCATTACCTGAAATAAATGGATCTACAATTACTTTTTTACCATTACCTTCAAAATAAATCGTTGATTGACCATGAAAAGAAAGTTTCATAATTATAGCCTCCTATAGCTTGATTAATTGTATTATACCCTAGCTATAAAAACTTATAACATAAACTGGAAATAAACCTTACTTTATTAAATCATTTTGAATTATCGTTCAATTAGACGTAAAATTAAACTAAATACTTAATGGAGATGATTAGATGAGTAAAATTGAAACAATAATTGAACAATTAAACCAAGCGAAAGCTGATGCGGCATGGATAACAACGCCACTGAATGTATTCTACTTCACTGGATATAGAAGTGAACCTCATGAGAGATTATTCGCTCTTTTAATTACTTCAGATGGAAGTCAAACGTTATATTGTCCTAAGATGGAAGTTGAAGAAGTGAAACGTTCTTCGTTTGATGGAAAAATCATTGGTTATTTGGACACTGAGAATCCATTTGAAATTGAACCACGCTCATTTAATAAATTATTAATTGAAAGCGAACATTTAACTGTCAAACGTCAACGTGAATTAACTCAGAACTTTGGCGTACAACACTATGGTGATATTGATCAAACAATCAAAGATTTACGTAACATTAAAAATGATTCAGAAATCGAAAATATTCGTGAAGCTGCAAAACTAGCCGATAAGTGTATTGAAATCGGAACAGCATTCTTAAAAGTTGGTATAACAGAACGAGAAGTTGTTAATCACATTGAAAATGAAATCAAAAAATATGGTGTGAGTGAAATGAGTTTCGACACAATGGTACTATTTGGTGATCACGCTGCTTCACCTCATGGAACACCAGGTGACCGAAAATTAGTCAATGATGAATATGTATTATTTGATTTAGGTGTAATATACAATCACTATTGCAGTGATATGACACGCACAGTTAAATTTGGTACCCCTTCTGAAGAAGCACAAACCATTTATAAAATTGTTTTAGAAGCGGAAACAAGCGCTATAAAAGCCATAAAAGCAGGTGTACCTTTACAAGATATCGATCAAATTGCTAGAGATATCATCAGTAACGCTGGATATGGTGAGTATTTCCCACATCGATTAGGCCACGGTCTTGGCTTAGAAGAACATGAATACCAAGATGTTTCAAGTAGCAATACGAATTTACTTGAAGCTGGAATGGTTATTACGATTGAACCAGGAATTTACGTACCGAATGTTGCAGGCGTTCGTATTGAGGATGATATATTAGTCACTGAAGATGGTTGTGAAATTCTGACACATTACGATAAATAAAATTTAAAAAATCCAGTTGTACTTATAGACTAAGATAATCTATAAACAACTGGATTATTTTTATTACAATCGTTTATTAATCTTCTTTAAGTGCTTCTTCGATAGAAGTATATTCTAAACCAAAGGCTTCAGCTACACCTTTATGTGTAACATGTCCTTTGTAAGTATTTAAACCTAATGATAACGCATGGTTAGCTTTAAATGCTTCACGGAAGCCTTTACTTGCTAATAATTGCGCATATGGTAATGTTGCATTATTTAATGCAATTGTAGACGTACGTGGTACTGCACCTGGCATATTAGCAACAGCATAGTGAACAACACCATGTTTGACATATGTTGGATCATCATGTGTTGTGATTTTGTCAGTCGTTTCAAAAATACCACCTTGGTCAATAGCAATGTCGACGATAACTGATCCATCTTTCATTTGTTTGATCATGTCTTCAGTTACCAAGTTAGGTGCTTTGGCACCAGGAATTAATACGGCACCGATAACTAAATCACTTTCTTTAACAGCATTTTCGATATTTAATGGGTTAGACATGATTGTGTTCACACGGCCATCAAATAAATCATCTAATTCAGCTAAACGTTTAGGATTAACATCTAAAATAGTAACGTTGGCACCTAAACCTAATGCGATTTTCGCTGCATTTGTACCAGCTTGACCGCCACCGATAATAGTTACTTTACCTTTTGGTACCCCAGGTACACCGGCAAGTAAAATACCCATTCCACCGTTAAATTTTTGTAGGAATTGTGATCCAACTTGTGCAGACATACGTCCTGCAACTTCACTCATTGGTGTTAATAATGGTAATGAACGGTCAGGTAATTGAACCGTTTCATAGGCAATACCTACGACTTTATTGTCAACTAACGCTTGAGTTAATTTTTCTTCATTAGCAAGATGTAAGTATGTAAATAAGATTAAGTCTTCTTTGAAATATTTATACTCTTCTTCTAATGGTTCTTTAACTTTGATAACCATTTCTACATCCCATACAGATGATTGTTCAGATACAATTTCAGCACCTGCATCTTTGTAGTCTTTATCTTCAAAGAATGAACCTAACCCAGCATCTTTCTCAACAAGTACAGTATGACCTTGTTCTACTAATGCATGTACACCACTTGGTGATAAACCAACTCTATTTTCGTTATTTTTTATCTCTTTTGGAATACCAATTTTCATTCCATCCACCTCCATCACTATCGTAACGCTAAACCAATGAAAGCGCAATCAGAAAAAGTACACATTATTGTTAAAATATAAAGAATAAATATTCTGAAATTTGTGGTAAAATATAAGTAAGAAAAGCTAAGGGGGTTATTAAGATGTTAACATACAAAAACATTTTAATCGCAGTTGATGGTTCACACGAAGCTGAGTGGGCTTTCAATAAAGCAGTAGACGTAGCTAAACGTAATGACGCTAAATTAACTATAGTGAACATTATCGATTCAAGAACATATTCTTCTTATGAAGTATATGATGCACAATTCACTGAGAAATCTAAAAGTTTCTCTGAAGAATTATTGAAAGGTTACCAAGAAGTAGCAACACGCGCAGGCGTAACTAATGTCGAAACTCGATTAGAATTTGGTTCTCCAAAAGCTATCATCCCTAAGAAATTAGCAAGTGAATTAGGTGCCGATTTAATTATGTGTGGTACTTCAGGCTTAAACGCAGTAGAACGATTTATCGTAGGTTCTGTATCAGAGGCTATCGTTCGTCATGCACCATGTGATGTATTAGTTGTACGTACAGAAGAAATTCCTGAAGATTTCCAACCTGAAGTTGCAACACCTGAATTTAGACAACAATATTCATAAGATTAAAGCACAATCGATGTAATCATGAATGGGATAGAGTTTAATGCTCTATCTCATTTTTTATTTATCACCAATACAACATTAGTCCCTGTTAAAATTTCTTGGAGTCCTAAAATAATATTACTACTGTCATATCATACAGCTAAACCGTAGGAAGTCGATGGTATCACTCAAGCATGCTCATACTCATTTTAAACAATGAATCGAATTTGTAATCATAAAAAAAGCACAAAAATGATGTTTAAAACAACAATCATTTTTGTGCTTTTTGATTTTATCTTCCTAACGATTATAATTCGCCATATTTAACTGTATCTCTAGCAATCATAACTTCTTCATTTGTTGGAATAACAATAACTTTAACTGGAGAATGTGGGTAATTAATAAATCCTTCTTCACCATGAATTGCTTCATTTTTCTTAGGATCCCAATAGATGCCCATGAATTCTAATCCTTCTAATACTTTCGCACGCACTGTTGAAGAGTTCTCACCTACACCAGCTGTGAAGACAATTACATCTACACCATGCATTCTTGTTGCATAAGAGCCGATGTATTTGTGGATTCTAGAAGCGAATACATCTAATGCTAATTGCGCACGCTCTTTACCTTCTTCAGCATCACTTTCAAGGTCACGTAAATCACTTGAAGTACCTGAAATACCTAATAAACCTGATTCTTTGTTTAATACATTAAGCACTTCTTCAGCACTTTGACCTGTTTTGTGCATAATAAATGGAATTAATGCAGGGTCAATGTTACCTGAACGTGTACCCATTGTTACACCTGCTAATGGTGTGAATCCCATTGAAGTATCAATTGATTCGCCGCCATCAATGGCCGCGATTGAAGCACCATTACCAATATGGCAAGAGATGATACGTAATTCTTCAATTGGTTTATTCATGATTTCGGCTGCACGTTGTGACACGTATTTATGGCTTGTGCCGTGGAAACCATATTTACGAATGCCATAATCTTTATAATATTGGTAAGGTAAGCTATATAAATATGATTGTTCTGGCATTGTTTGATGGAATGAAGTATCAAACACTACGACATGTGGAATATTTGGTAATAATTTTCTGAATGCACGAATTCCCATTAAGTTAGCTGGGTTATGCAATGATGCTAATTCACATAGTGACTCAATTTTTTCTTCAACTTCGTCAGTAACTAATGCAGAAGTTGGGAATAACTCACCACCGTGTACGACACGATGTCCAGTACCAGCAATATCGTTAATATCATCAATGATACCGTGTTCTTTGAAGCTATCTAACATGATGTTGATTGCTTCTTCATGGTCTTTGATATCTTTAACGTTTTTAATTTTTTCACCATTCACTTCAATTGTGAAAATTGAGTCTTTAATACCGATACGTTCTACTAAACCTTTTGTTACTATAGTTTCTTCAGGCATTCTAATGAGTTGGAATTTTAAAGAAGAACTACCAGCGTTAATCGCTAAAACTAAACTAGACATATATATTGTCCTCCAATTTATTAATTAATATCCATATTTATTTAACCATTAATACAGTCATAATTCAAGAATATCACAGTTTATTTTTTGGGATGATTTTCTTCCATCCAAGAATTCAATTCACTAATAAATCCTTGGAATTGATTTGGATTTTTAAAATCAGGAATATTTGCTAATAATACTTCAACTGGCTTAGTTTCATTCACTTTTTTCTTTTGCAAGATCAATATTGATTTACGCGCATTTTCATTTTTAAATAACGTCTTAGGTAAATTTAAAAATGCTTGCATTTCTGTCTCTGTTGCAATGAAATTTTCTAACTGTTTTACATTGTCATCTTCAAATAAATTACTTGGAACGACTAAAAAAGTGAAACCTGTTTGTTTTAAGGCAGTGACTGCTTGTTCAATTAATAAATAATGTGAGTAGCTATGCCCCTCTTTAAAGCCTAATTGCAATTCATGGCTTCGCTCATCTAAAGGATAATAGCCAATCGGTAAATCACCAATCACAATATCCGCTTCTTCTAATGGTAATGGCATAATTGCATCTTGAGGGTAAACATCAAAAGGGATCTCCAAGAAATTAGCAAGATGGACACTCACTCTTGATAATACAGGGTCTACTTCAATTAGATGATGCATCACTGTTGTGTCTTTAAGCACCTCATTAACAGAAGCACTTAAATGACCAGCTCCACTAGCCATATCTACAACATGTAATTCGTTTTTATTCTCAGTAAATTTCTGAACTAAAAAGCCAAGAATTAGTCCAATCGAATCAGGCGTAATCTGATGATTTGCTTGGATTGATTCCTCTTGCATTAAACTTAAGTAAGCAAATTGAAATGCCTTTCTACGGTCTTGCAACGTTGCTTGTTCTAACAATTCGCGTTTATTGCGATATACATCCTCCATTGCAAGTCCTAAATTTTCAATGAAACTTTGCCCATTTTGCTCATTTAAAGCTTTAGCATTTTCATCTAATGTTTTGAAAAGCTTCTCCATCACTGTTTGTTCTTCACTCATATACCTAATCCTCTCCAATAAAAAAGTGTCCATCAGGTTTATTTCTGTAAAATAATCAACGCTAGCTTTAGATAGCATTATTGAAATAAATATGGACACTTTTACGTTATATCTATTATCTAAATTGAATATTAAATGTTACGGTATGCTTCTAATGCAGCATCAAAATTAGGGAAGTCTGTACCTTCACTTACTAATTCTTTATAAACCACTTTATCATTACTATCTAATACGAAGACTGAACGCGCTAATAATCTTAACTCTTCCATAACAACACCGTATTGTTGTCCGAATGATAAATCTTTATGGTCACTTAACGTAATCACATTATCTAAACCATTAGATGCACACCATCTCTTTTGAGCAAATGGTAAATCGGCAGAAATTGTTAGAACAACGCCATCTTCTTGTGCAGCTTCTTCATTAAATTTACGTGTTTGTTGATCACACACACCAGTATCAATAGAAGGTACTACGCTGATTAATTTCTTTTGACCTTTATAATTTTCTAAACTAACTTCATTTAAATCATTATCCAGTACTTTAAAGTCAGGCGCTTGTTGCCCTTCTGAAACTTCAGAACCAGTTAAATGAATTGGATTATTTTTAAAAGTAATTTGTGTCATGATGAAATGACCTCCTATAGTATTTTCATTATATTGTTATCATACGACAGTCATAAAACTGAAATCAATCAATTGGAACTGATACATGTTAATGTTGTAACAATTGTATTATATAATCATACGTATTTTTCAAAATGAGTAGCGCCGTAACAATGATAAACAGTATTTTGACGTATCCTACACCTTTACTTATGGCAAATTGTGCACCTACAAAGGAACCTATCACCATACTCGCTGCCATAATCAATCCATATACAAAATCAACTTGGCCCAAAATAATAAAAAGAACCAATGCACCTAGATTGGACGCAAAATTCAATACTTTAGCGTTACCTGCTGCACTCAAAAAATCAAAGCCAAACATCAGTAACACAAATAACATAAAGGAACCTGTACCCCCACCTAAAAAACCATCATAAAATCCAATTAGTAACAGTAAAGATGTAAACATAATGGCTTTACCAATTGTCAGCTTTGAAAAGGTGCGCACATTTCCCCAATCTTTTTTGAATATTGTATAAATAAGCACAAGCGTTAATATGATAATCACTAATGGCTTCAAAACTTGTGCAGGCAACAATGTAGCTAAACTCGCCCCACAGGCTGCAAAGATAAACACAAATGGAAAAAGTTTGAGTACAATGTTTAAATCTACTTTACCCGACCGTATAAACTTGATTGCGCTTGTAAGTGAGCCAAACGAACTAGCCAGTTTATTCGTACCTAAAGCTAGAGAAGGTGACATTCCAATGGCTAATAGTGCTGGTATTGATATGAGGCCACCCCCACCTACGACAGCATCAATAAATGCAGCTAAGAAGCCAAACGCAATAATAATTAAAATGACATTTAACGTTATCTCCATGATGCAATTCCCCTTTATTTGAATGTATGTTTATTCTATTTTAAAATAACTCATCCATTAATGCATCAGTGTTTTGGTCTTTTTCACTTTTATAATCTTTATTAATTGTTAAGGTTTCAATATTATCTGCCGCACGTTGTACCATGTCATCAAAGTCAAATACACTTTCATATTTAACTACTTTATCAAAATCTGGTTCAGTCACAGGATTTTTTGGTGTGAAGATTGTGCAACAATCTTCATAAGGTTGAATGGACACATCAAATGTACCTATTTCACGTGCTTTTTTAATAATATCCTCTTTATCTAACGAAACAAGTGGTCTCAAAATTGGAGTAGATGTGACATCATTGATCGCATACATACTCTTTAGCGTTTGACTTGCAACTTGTCCTAAATTTTCACCATTAACAATCGCATGTGCACCAACGTTCTCTAATACAATATCGGCTACACGTAACATCATGCGACGTGTTGATGTCATCGTATATCTAGGGTGAACTACTTTATTTATTTGTTTCTGTAGTTCTGTAAATGGCACAATATGCAATTTAATTGGTCCCACTCTCTCTGATAAAATACGTGTAAGTTCAATCACTTTGTCTTTAGCCTTTTCACTTGTAAAAGGTGGGCTATGGAAGTGAACCGCCTCTATGTTTACACCACGTTTCATAATTTCCATTCCAGCTACAGGTGAATCTATGCCACCTGATAACATTAAGAGCGTTTTACCACCTGTACCAACTGGCAAACCACCGGCACCTTCAAATACTTGTGTAAAGACATAAACTCCATCCATTCTTACTTCAACTCTGACATTATGATCTGGATGTTTTACATCTACAGATATATCTTCCGTGCCTTGTAATATTGTGCCTCCAAGTTCACGTTGTAATGCATACGTATCAAATGGGAATGATTTATCTACACGTTTAACATCAATCTTAAATGTATCTCCCGCTTTGAAATCCTGAGCTAAATCAACACATAATTTTTTAATATCTTCTAATTCTTGTGATGTTTTATGCACTGGACTTACCGATTTAATACCGAAAATTTTAGTTAATCGATCGATGGCTTCTTGCGCATCCGCTTCTTCAGTTAATGAGATATACATTCTATCTCTTTTCCCCTTTACATGGGTACCCTCAATCGTTTGTAATGATTTAATCACATTATCTTTCAATGCATTAACAAACTTTTTACGATTCGTTCCTTTTAAAGTTAATTCTCCATATCTAACTAATAAGTGATCGAACTTCATTTACTTTAACAACTCCTTAATTTCTGTAAATATTATTTCAAATTTTTCTTTAAAATGATTAATATCATCTTCTGTAGTCAAATCACCAAATGATAATCTAATACTACCTTCTATTTTATTGTCAGCAATTCCCATCGCCATTAATACTTCATTTAATTTCCCTCTTTTAGATGAGCAAGCACTTGTCGTTGAGACCATAATATCAGATTTTGAAAATGCATTAACTAACACTTCACCTTTTACCCCTGGGAACGCAATATTTAATATTTGTGGTGCACCATCTTCAGGTGAATTAATATAAACGCCTTTATATTTTTTGAAAAATTGACGAAGCTCATTATTAAAATGACGCATACGATGGTTACGGTCATTTAAATCATCTAGTGCTAAAGCAATTGCTTTCACTAAGGAGACGTTCATAGGTAAGTTAACCGTTCCACTTCGTATACCATATTCTTGGCCTCCACCATGTACAATGGGCTCTAATTTATCTTTATTATCAATTAATAGTAATCCCTGACCTTTAAGTCCATTAAATTTATGACCACTGAAACTTACACTATTAATCCCTTCAAGGTGCAATGGAATTTTACCCAATGCTTGAACAGCATCTACATGTAGATGGGCTTTAGGATAATCTTTTAATAATGTCACTATTTCATCTATAGGTTGTATTTGTCCCATAATATTATTGACATACATACAAGTAACAAGCCCGACTCTATCATTCATTAACGATGCTAAATGATTGATATCGATACGACCATCTGAAGTGATATTCACATATTTTAATTTAAAACCATCATCTTCTAAATGTCTCATTACTTCTAAAACTGATGGATGTTCTAGAACAGAAGTTATAATTTCATTAGCAAACTGTTTCTTTCTATAAGCTATCCCTTTTAAAGCTATATTGTTAGATTCTGTGGCTCCACTTGTGAATATAACATCTGTATTCTGTCCAATGGGTAGCATGGCTTGAATGCGTTCCTTAGACTGTAGCAGCACTTTTTCCGCTTGCAACCCCCACTTATGCGGACTATTAGGATTAAAATAAACCGCTTCATTAACTTTAATAAATGAATCGAGCACGTCTCTATGGGGCTTTGTAGTGGCAGCATTGTCAAAATATATCACTTATAACACTCTCTTTCATTCTCCGTTTAATTATTAATTTTATTTATGTCAAATTGAACTCTAATATACATATTTTACAAAAATAGATACTAAAGCATTATACTATTTTTAAATAAAATTAAAAGACGTCAAACATAAATTTAAATAAACTCATCTATAAAGCAATACTTCAACTTCGAAATAGATAAATTTATAATCAAATTCATTTTAGTATGAAGCATAGTGATAAATATAAAAAGGAGTGGAACAGAACTCAATTAGAGTTCATTGTTCCACCCCTTACGAGGATGACTGGCTTTGAGAACATTTGCATTAACCTTCATTCTCAATTCAATTCGCTACTGCAACATTGCGATGTAGCTTACATTTATTTTCATTAGACAGGTTTCATTTTAAAGTAACGCGATAAAGTTATATACAACGTTAAAAGTTTAACTAGCCTTTCGCTACCTCATCTTCAATGTATTTTGTAATTCCAGGCTCTACACTTTCTAATGCTTGTTCTGAAATTTCGATTGAGCGTTTATAACGATTATTCTTAAATAAGCGTTCTGCCTCATTTAAACTTTTATCTACATTATTATGATCCTTACGATAACGGTTTCCGTATTGAATTAAGCGCTCTGCATATACCGCATTTATCAATACATCATTTGCTTCATCTTCAAATGTATTCATTTGAATAACAATTTTAGCAACTTTATCTTTAAGTTGTTTAACGTGGATTGGGCGTTCACTAAATTGATCATTTGTCTCACGTACTTCATGATCAATTTCATTTTTCATAATAATGAAGCGTTCAGGCACACTCGTTAAGTTTGAAGCTAAAAGTCGACGATAAACTTCTTCTTTTTTAGATTGGATACGTAAGAGGTTATCTTCCGCTTCAGCTTCGTCCTCTCTCAATTGGATGAGATGATTTTGTAATTTTTCTTGGTCCTCGTTAATGACTTTAACATGATCGTCTAAATATTCTAAGTTGTCTTTGACTTCACTATAACGGACTGCAGATTTTGCCATCTCTTTAAGAATGTCATCATAAACAGCGACTAAGTTTTGAATTTCGTTCTCATGCTGTCTAATACTATGAACATCACTTTCGTTAATGAAGTAATTTTCACGAATATAGTCGATCTCAGTACGTAAAGTATAGTTCATTTCACGTGCTTTAAATAATTCATCAGTGATTTGTTCTTTAGTTTCTTCAACTTCATTTTTTGCTTTGACTTCATGCTCAATTAAATCATACATTTCATCAAGCTTATCATTGATTTGTTCTAATTTATCATTTGCATTATCTAACTCAAGACGACTAATCATTGGCTCCACAAAATTTAACTCTGTTTTTAAACTTTGTAATGTACCATCAATTTTGACGTGATCTAAATCATAGCCATTCATCTTCAAATCACGACAACCATATTTTAAATCTTGGAACTGACCAGGAAGTTCTTTTTGCGCTTCTCGAATTAATTCCGGAATTTCTTCCATATATTCTTGAATTTCTTCCATCGATTCATTTAGCCCCATAATGTGGTTGTGTGCTTGAACATAATTACCATCCGCTTTAAGTAATTCATACTGTTCAAGTTCTGGTTCAAATGATTCTATTCTCTTTTCAAGAGGTGATGCAGCATCACCAAACTGATGTCTGTTTGCTAAAACATCACGTTTCATTTCTCGATAATTCGTTTTACATTTTTCAAAAACTTGATCGTTTTCTTTATGTAAAGCTACGATTTCATTTACTTCTTCAACTTGTTGTTGGTAGCCAGCCTCATATTTGTCCATTAACTCATGTGCGTCATCAATGTCACTTTGTGCTCCAGAAAATTGAAACTTATCAAGTTGAATTTCAGCATCGTGAATTTTCTCTTCCACAGGTGCTAAGTAGTTGTTTGTATAATCTAAGGTGTCTTGCTTAAAGGCATCATATTTCGTTCTAGTTTCACCTTTTAAATTGAATGCAGAAAGTTGTTTTAAATTTTCTTCAAAAGGTAATTTTTGAACTTTTAATTTACGTTCTTCAGCGTCTTCAACAACTTTTCGTTTATTGGAACGCAAATAAAACATGATTCCTACAATGATTAAAACAATGACAATTATTGCTAATATTGTGTATAAAACCATCTCATTCTCCTCCTATATTATCATCATTATAACGCAATTACCGCTTTCATTAAAATAGTAAATGAATGAATTGATAGAATAAATTTTTCCATTTATAATTTTAATAAAAATAACAAATGAGGTATGTGTATGCCAATAATAAAAGAAACAAATTACAATCTATTGATGAAGCAGCTTCAAAGTTTAATTGAAGATGAACAAAATCTTATTGCCATTTTAAGTAACACATCAGCCCTGTTAAATGATAATTTAGATCAAATCAATTGGGTCGGTTTTTATCTTATTGACAATGACGAGCTTATCCTTGGCCCTTTCCAAGGTCATCCAGCCTGTGTTCATATTGCAATTGGTAAAGGTGTTTGTGGTACTGCAGTAGCAGAGAATCAAACACAATTAGTACAAGATGTTCATGCTTTTCCAGGCCATATTGCATGTGATGCAAATAGTAAATCTGAAATTGTTATTCCTATCCACGTTAACAACGACATTATAGGTGTTTTAGATATCGATGCACCAATTAAAGACCGATTTACAATAGAAGATCAGCAAGGTTTAGAAAATATTGTTCAAGTTCTCGAAAAACAACTAACGAATTAATTAAAAAGTATTGACACATTGATAAATACTGTTACAATGGATTTTGTGTGAATTAACGAAAATAGCAGTTGTATATCAATAAGCTCTATGTTGTTCCCAATGCGGACGTGTCGCGTAACTGACGCTATAAGGTGAAGACACATAAAACAACATATCCTATTGGGCATGCAACACTCTTTTTTGTTTATTCATAACAACAAAAAAGAAAAAGGAGGAGTCTTAATATGGCTCGATTCAGAGGTTCAAACTGGAAAAAATCTCGTCGTTTAGGTATCTCATTAAGCGGTACTGGTAAAGAATTAGAAAAACGTCCTTACGCACCAGGACAACATGGTCCAAACCAACGTAAAAAATTATCAGAATATGGTTTACAATTACGTGAAAAACAAAAATTACGTTACTTATATGGCATGACTGAAAGACAATTCCGTAACACATTTGACATCGCTGGTAAACAACACGGTGTACACGGTGAAAACTTCATGATTTTATTAGCTAGTCGTTTAGACGCAGTTGTATATTCATTAGGTTTAGCTCGTACACGTCGTCAAGCTCGTCAATTAGTTGGTCACGGTCACGTTGAAGTAGATGGTCGTCGTGTTGACATCCCATCTTACTCATTAAAACCTGGTCAAGTTATCACTGTACGTGAAAAATCACAAAACTTAGACATCATCAAAGAATCTGTTGAAATTAACAATTTCGTACCAGAATACTTAGACTTTGATGCAGATAGCTTAAAAGGTACTTTCGTACGCTTCCCTGAACGTAGCGAATTACCAGCTGAAATCAATGAACAATTAATCGTTGAGTACTACTCAAGATAAGTTCATAACAATGAACAACCACCCTTCCTCATGGAATGGGTGGTTTTTTTATAAACCTTTCGCTTAATTCTATAACTTAAAGAGCGCTTCAGGTAAATCAGATATGATGCCATCTACACCTAGACGTATTAGTTTTTTAGCATCTTTCGAGTGATTAACAGTGTACGGTATAACTTTCAATGAATGGCGGTGTGCATTTTTAATAAATTTAGAAGTAACTAATTTATAATTAGGATTAATAAAATTCGCGTACTGTGATATTGCTTCAAAATCCGGAGCTTTATACCAATATTTCTTTCTACTAACAAGTAACCCTAATGGATACACACTTCCCAATGACCTTAACCGCTTCACAGATGTGTCATCAAACGATTGAATAATCGCTTTATGCTCAGGCACATTATAAGCTTTAAGCGCTTTTAGAACAGCTTCTTCAATACCCGGATACTGATGTGGCACTTTTATTTCAATAAGTAACGTTTTTGAATAGTTTTTACTTAAGGATAATACGTCTTCAAATTTAGAAATTTTTGTATTTATAAAAGAAGGATTATGTTGTATCCCAAAATCAAATGTTGATAATTCTTCAAATGTGTAGTCTTTGACTTTACCTTTACCATTAGAAGTACGATCGATAGTATCGTCATGTATAACGACTAAATGATGATCTTTACTAAAATGTACATCAATTTCTAACATATCAACATGTTGCATTAATGCAGCCTTAAAACTAAGTAGTGTATTTTCTGGAAATTGATTAGATAAACCACGATGCGCAACGATTTGAAATGCTTGATTCGGTCTATTTATTTTCATTGAAGTCACCTTTCTTTAATTATGTCACACTTTAAACTACACTAAAGTTACCATAATATAACTGGAGGTCAAATATAAATGGTTAAGCATGACTTTAAAATACAAACCCAATGGCGTGGAGGTCGCGAAGAAGTTGGAACTGTTAGCGGCGATGTGATTACTGAACAAATTTCCATACCTGCACCACTCGGCGGTAACGGAACAGGTACTAATCCTGACGAATTACTCGTTTCTGCCGCATCTTCTTGTTATATCATCTCTTTAGCAGCTACATTAGAAAGAGCCAAATTTACTAACATTCAAATTACAAATGATTCGATAGGTACCGCCCTATTTGAAAATGGCAAATTCAAGATGGCGACGATTTCACATTATCCAAAAATTTTAGTCACTTCATCAGAAAAGGAAAAACTTGAAAATCGACTACCTAAACTATTAGAAGTCGCAGATCACAACTGCATGATATCAAATGCGATTCGTAATAATGTAGAAATTCAAATTCAAGCAACCATACAATAAACAACATCAATCACCATTTGCCTAACCATGTGGTGGTGATTGCACTTTTAAATTATCAGAATATTTGGTAAAATGGTAAAATCTTATACCGTGGGAGGAATTTTAATGAATTATTATGAACCACTATTATTAACACCAGGACCTACGCCAGTTCCAAATGAAATTAATCATGCATTAGGATTGCCAATGGTCGGTCATCGCTCTCCAGATTTTGAAATCATCGCCAAAAAAGCCTTCAACAACTTGAAGCCCATTTTTGGTACTGATAATGAAGTTATGATTTTAACATCAAGTGGGACAAGTGTCTTAGAAGCAAGCATGTTGAATATCGTCAATCCTGATGATCATTTCGTCGTTATTGTGTCAGGTGCATTTGGTAATCGTTTCAAACAAATTGCAGAAACGTATTACACGAATGTCCATATTTATAACGTAGAATGGGGACAGCCCGTTAATGTAAATGATTTTATGACATATCTCAGTCATTTAGAACATACCATTACAGCTGTATTTACACAATTCTGTGAAACTTCAACTGCTGTTTTACATCCTGTAGCCGAATTAGGTAAGGCGTTGAAACTATTCAATCAAGCTATCTATTTCATAGTAGATGGAGTTAGTTGTATTGGTGCAGTCGATGTTAACTTGAAACGCGATTACATTGATGTTTTAGTTTCTGGAAGCCAAAAAGCAATCATGCTACCGCCCGGACTAGCCTTCGTAGCTTATTCTAACCGTGCATTGCAACGTTTCCAAGAAGTTACGACACCACGCTTTTACTTAAATTTAAATAAATACTTTGATTCATTGCAGCAGGACTCAACCCCTTTCACACCAAATGTTGGATTATTTAGAGCCGTTAACGCTTATGCTGACTTAATTAATGCAGAAGGCTTTGAAAACACAATTAAACGTCATTACATTATTAGAGATGGTTTAAGAGCGGCATTACGTGCGTTAGATTTGGAACTTTTAGTTGAAGATGATTTCGCTTCCCCTACGGTAACATCGTTTATACCGACAGATAAAGACGAACTGACTCATATCAAGTCAACGTTAAAAACAAAATTCAATATCACTATCGCTGGCGGTCAAGGAAAATTAAAAGGAAAGATTTTACGCATTGGACATATGGGTAAAGTATCTCCTTTCGATATTCTAGCTGTCGTGAGTGCATTAGAAGTCATACTTACTGATTATCGTCAGACAAATTATATTGGACAAGGTATAACAAAATTTTCAGAGGTGATTCATAGTGAAGCATAACATTCTAGTCTCAGATCCTATTTCAACTGATGGTTTACAAAGTTTATTAAACCATCCTGATTTTCACGTAGATATTAAGACGGATTTAGATGAACAAGCTTTAATTAATATTATAGGTGATTATGAGGGCTTAATCGTTCGAAGCCAAACTCAAGTTACCCAACAAGTGATTAAACACGCTAGTAGCTTGAAAGTGATTGCACGAGCTGGTGTTGGTGTGGACAATATTGATATTGATGCAGCAACACTACAAGGTATACTTGTAATTAATGCACCTGATGGAAATACCATCTCTGCAACAGAACATTCAGTAGCGATGATTTTAGCGATGGCTCGTAATATCCCTCAAGCACACGCATCTTTAAAAAATAAAGCGTGGAATCGTAAAGCATTCAAAGGGGTAGAACTGTATCAAAAAACATTAGGTGTCATTGGGGCTGGGCGAATTGGTATCGGTGTAGCACAACGCCTTCAAAGTTTCGGTATGAACGTATTAGCTTATGACCCCTACCTTACTGAAGATAAAGCGCAACAACTCGGTGTTAAACTTGCTACTATTGACGAAATCGCAAAGCAAGCTGACTTTGTAACTGTTCATACACCATTAACACCTAAAACAAAAGGTATCGTTAATGCGGAATTCTTTTCAAAAGCAAAGCCAACATTACAAATTATTAATGTTGCTCGAGGCGGCATTATTGATGAAGAAGCATTATTGCATGCACTGAATCACAACCAAATTGCGCGTGCAGCATTAGATGTCTTTGAACATGAACCACCTACCGATTCACCGCTATTAGAACATGAGAAAATTATTGTGACACCGCATTTAGGCGCATCAACAGTAGAAGCTCAAGAAAAAGTTGCAGTTTCAGTTTCAGAAGAAATAATAGATATTTTGGAAAAAGGAAACGTCACTCATGCAGTCAATGCACCAAAAATTAGTTTCAATGATATAGATGACATAACACAACAATGGATTGATATTGGTGAGTTATCTGGTGAATTAGCCATTCAATTGCTTGATGGTGCACCAAGAGAAATCAAAGTCACATTTAATGGTGATGTAGCCAAACAAGAAACAGATTTAATTACACGTTCAATTGTTAAGCGAATATTAGAACAAGATTTAGGTGACCGTGTCAATATCATTAATGCATTCGCACTATTAAATGAACAAGGTGTTACACGAAACGTAGAGAAACGAGCATCACAAGGTACTTTCAACAATTATATTCAAGTTCACTTAATTAGTGATTCAGAAGAAGTTAAAATTGGTGCCACTGTCATTGCTGGTTTCGGAGCACGCATTGTACGTATTAATAATTACTCAGTTGACTTTAAACCTAATGCTTATCAACTTGTTTCTTATCATGGTGATAAACCTGGCATCGTTGGTTTGACTGGCCAATTATTAGGTGAACATCATATAAATATTGCATCAATGTCATTAGGAAGAAATGAACAAGGTGGCCAAGCCATGATGGTATTATCTATTGACCAACCCGTCACAGAGGAAATCATTGAAGCATTATACCGCTTAGGTGGTTTTAATAAAATTTACGGTACTACGCTTTCAGTTAAATAATTTATCTTAAGTTAAGATTAAACATCTTGTGAATCCCATGATTATACCCCTTAATGATTGATTTCGTTATATCATTAAGGGGTTTTTAATATTTATAATTTACAATTTAAACACTTAAAATTTTAACTTTAGCATAAAATATCTTTAATTAAACCTATATGGTCGACGATATAATCCGCTTCATAATGTTCTAATTCCTCACGTGCGTCTTGCCCTTTCAACCCAGTTAATGTACCAATAAATGTGGCACCTATTTGCTTAGCACAAAATAAATCTGCCAATGAATCTCCAACAATCACTACATCTTCTTTATTTACTATGTGATTTTGTTCCGTAATGTACTGTTTATAATTTTCCTTTTTATTTCCATTTAACGTGGCAATATAACAAAACGGATTGGGCTTGCCAAGTGGTACAAAGTCAGGATAGTCATTTTCAGCTTGCATTACGTCACTTGCAGTCACAATATGTTGATCTGAAAAGAATGATTTAATTCCAAGTGATTCAAATGGTACTAACGTTTCAGTTCTAGGTCTACCTGTGGCAATAGCAAGATGATAGCCTTTCTCTTGTAACATGTTAAGTAATGATTGAATTTCTTCAACAGGTCTTAGCACAGTTTCGTGATAAATAAAGCCGTCTATGCCATTTAGCGTCGGTTGCTTTTGTTCGACTTGTTCAAATAAGTTAGATCCTAAGTATAACTCTTGGTATACGTCTCTCGTAAGATACCATAATGGTCCCTTGAGCTTGAAGAAACTCGCATCTTTAACACTTAACTGCTCCATCGCATAGCGTTCTAGTTCTGCATAAATATTATCTTTACCACTTTGACTTTGATTAATAAACGCAATAGGCAATTCATAATTAATTTGATACGCTTTGTCGATAAATGGTTGAATTTCGCGCATGTTTGTAGCAGAGATATGACTTTCGCTTAATATCTCTTCTCGTTCTTGTAATGAAAGTTGTTTCAACAGTTGTATAAAATGAATACTAAAAACGACAAATAACATATCCCAATTTGAATTTAACCCCATCGATTTTAACCGATTTAGAATGATATCATTTTTAAAAATATTGTTGCGTATTTTAGTAATACGCTGGTCATTTAATTCATTTAGTTTAAAAGATTTACCCATACCTAAAAATTGTTCACTTTTAAGTAGTGTTTCAATTGTTAGTGCTGACGTATCAAAGCAACGTTCTTCACTTAAGAATACACCATCTACATCAAATAGTATTGATTTCATAGCTTTTTCGCTCCATTATTTTTGAATATTCTGATACTTATAATCTTAACGTCTTCACACTTAATGTCAATATTGCTATTATAAAAAAACTGATGAATTATAGGTGCCTCCTAAAATTCATCAGTTAGTTGAACAACATATATTTATCAATATGCTTATATCTTATCAAATCACTAAGACATATTGTGTCTGTCGACGTACTTTTAAAATGATTCTCTTCAATTTATAGTTGTTTTTCTATTTCATCCGCAACTTGTTGTACGTGTGTGCCGATGATGACTTGTGCTGAATGTTGACCACTTTTTGTCACACCTACTGCGCCAGCATTTCTAATTTTTTGTTCATCAATTATAGAATTATCTTTTAATTCCATTCTTAATCTTGTAGCACAATTTGTTAGCGTAGTAATATTGTCACTACCACCTAACCCCTCAAGAATTTGACTTGCAGATTGATAATACTTACTTTTACTTGATGAAGTTTTTGTATCTTCATTTTCAGTTGTATTAGCTGTAGGATCCGCTAATAAATTATCGCCACGTCCAATTGTATTAAGATTAAATATTTTAATAACAAATCTAAAGATAAAGTAATATAGCGCGAAAAATACAATCCCTTGAACCAGAATCATTAACGGGTGGTTAGCTACAGGATTAATTAATGATAATGCATAATCTATTAAGCCTGCACTAAATGAAAAGCCTGCTGTCCAGTGGAATAATGCTGCGACAAATAATGATAAACCTGTTAATAACGCATGAATCACAAATAGTACTGGTGCAACAAACATAAACGCAAATTCAATCGGTTCTGTTACGCCGACCATAAATGCTGAAATAGCACTTGCTACAAACCAACCATACACTTGTTTCTTCTGACTTGATTCAGCAGTATGATACATTGCTAGCGCTGCAGCAGGCATACCAAACATCATAATTGGGAAAAATCCTGCTTGATATCGACCAGTGATACCTTTAATAGCATCTTGTCCAGTTTGGAATTTGCCGATATCATTAATACCTGCTGTATCAAACCAGAACACTGCATTTAATGCATGGTGAAGTCCAGTAGGAATTAATAGTCGGTTGAAGAAGCCGTATAAAAATGCCCCAAATGGTCCAAAACCAATTAGCCATTTACCAAAAGCTACAATTGCAGAGTAAATAAATGGCCAAGCAAATAGTAAAATCGCAATTAAAAATGTACAATAAAAAACAGTCATAATTGGAACTAAACGCTTACCACTAAAGAATGATAATGCTGTTGGTAATTCAACATCACTGAATTTGTTATAACAGTATGCTGCAATTAATCCTATAATAATACCTATAAATACATTTGAATTATCCATCTTACTAAATCCATCGTTGACAGCACTTACTTTGATGTTAAATAATGGTGCGATGAACTCTGGAGATAATACTTTTACAACCAGTGCATATCCTAATGCACCTGCTAATGCTACTGCACCATCGTTTTTCTTAGCCATGCCTATTGCTACACCAATTGCGAAGATAAGACCAAGTTGGCCCAATATAGCTGACCCTACAGTAGTGAAGAATAGTGATATTGTTGGTAATACATTTAATGCTTTAAGCAAATTACCGATACCAACAATAATTGCGCCTGCAGGTAATACAGCAACAGGCAACATTAAGGATCTACCTAATTTTTGAAAAAACTTAAACATTCCGTTCACTCCCAATACGTACGATATTCAATTATTTTATCGATAACTATACTATGTATACAGTTCCTTTATTAATTTACCATAAATGTAAGCGGTTTTGATGTGTCAATTTTAAATCATTTTATGAAAATTTATTATTATTAAATTATCAAAAATATTTCACTTTCTGATAATTTTAATTAAGTTTTATTAAAATAAAAAGGGAGCAGGACAGAATTCTTTTGAATTCG
>NZ_KV838593.1:38732-39208 GCF_001838705.1 Staphylococcus sp. HMSC34C02 | reverse complement strand
AGTTCAGTCAGCTACTGCGAATTTGATAAATAGCTTTACTATATAATTTATGTCCCAGACTACTTTTTCAAATCAAAATTATACACAAAGATTTAAATTGTTTGAGAATTTCTATTTATTAGTATTGAAAAGAACCTAAGTGCTATAACACTTAGGTAAGTAGCTCTAAAGATGGATAATAAATGACGTTGCGCGACTCCTATGTTGATTATTAATGAACATAAGTGCCAGCGCACTTAAGTAAGAAATTCTAGAGATGAATGACGAATGACGTTGGATGACTCTTAGAGCCTTATTTATTGAACACAAGTGCAACTGCACTTGCGTAAGTAGCTCTAAGATTGATGACGAAGTATAGTTGTGTAGACTCCTAGTGTTTCATTTATTGAGCACCAGCGTTACAGCACTGTTGTAAGGCGTTCTAAGATAGATAACGAAACATAGTTGCGGAGACTCCTAGGGGAGCAGTGCTAGTC
>NZ_KV838593.1:5800-38632 GCF_001838705.1 Staphylococcus sp. HMSC34C02 | reverse complement strand
CCAGGAACGCGAAGCAACTTATGTGAGTGATTATATATCTAAGATCACCTTTAGAGTACTACAGGCACGAGCCTTTCCCACAGGAAAGCGAAACAACTTAATCGTTCTACTTTCATCCAACGATATCATTCTATTTACTTAAACTATCTTGAATTAAATGTAATTCTTTTTGTAATTGTGCTGTACGTGTCTCGATTTCATGAGTGAGATAGTCTATCTTCTCATTTCTCTTTAAATCTTTAGGTATATCAGATGGGTATATAGGTTCTCCAAATTTAATCAGTGCCTGCCCTGTAATTAAACCGTGTAATTTTGTTGGTCCAACATATGCAGTTGGTAAAATAGGTGCTTTACCTAACATTGCAATCGTTGAAGCACCTCGTTTTAATGGCGCACCTTCAACAGAAGTACGATGTCCAGTTGGGAAAATACCTACTGTTTTATTGTCTTTTAATAAATTGACTGGTCTTTTTAGTGTACTTGGCCCTGGATTTTCGCGATCTACAGGAAACGCATTTAATGAAGTTAAAAATTGGCCAAACCATTTATTCTTAAATAATTCTTTCTTAGCCATATAATGAATTTCATTCGGTACTAAAGCCATTCCTAACATGATTACTTCATTATAACTTTCGTGTGTACATGTCACGACGAATTTATTATCTTTAGGAATATTCTCCTTACCGATCACATACAAAGATTTAGCCATTTTGACTAATATCAAATCTAATAGTTTACTGATAAATTGATACATTATGTCACCTGCTTATTGAAATATATACTTTATTGATTTTATCATTATCCTTATTTCTGAACAACTTTTCAAAAGATACATCTAAAGTCTGATGGTGGATTACTGGCATTATTTCATCAAAACTTTCATAATTAAATAAAGGGTTAATATTATAATGGAGGTTAAAAATGTCTGAATTTAATCAAGAAAATCAATCAAATCATAGCACCTATCAGCAACCTCAACCTGGAAAGCCAAAATTTCCGTGGTTTAAAACCATTATTGTGGCATTAGTTGCTGGTATTATTGGTGCTTTACTTGTCTTGGGAGCTAGTAAAATAATGGGATTAGTCGGTATCGATAACGGTGGCGCACAAGTTCAAGAAGCCAGTAATAGTAAAGGTGGCAATGTGCTAGACGGAAAAAGTGATAAATACAAATCCGTCAATGCAATGATAAATGATGTTTCCCCTGCGATTGTTGGTGTCATCAACATGCAGAAAGCCAATGGTTTAGAAGATTTTTTACAAGGTAAATCATCATCTAAATCAGAAGAAGCCGGTATAGGTTCAGGTGTAATCTACCAAATTGATAACGATTCTGCTTATATTGTGACAAATACGCATGTTATAAGTGGTGCTTCTGAGATAAAAGTACAACTTCATAGTGGTAAGCAAGTTGAGGCAAAATTAATTGGTAAAGATAGCGTTTCAGATATTGCAGTTTTAAAAATAGATAATACGAAAGGTATTAAATCAATTAAATTTGCAAATTCTTCTAAAGTACAAACTGGGGATAGCGTCTTTGCAATGGGTAATCCATTAGGTCTTGAATTTGCAAATTCAGTAACTTCAGGTATTATTTCAGCCAATGAACGTACAATTGAATCTAATACGACTTCAGGTGGTACGAAAGTTAACGTCTTACAAACAGATGCTGCAATCAACCCTGGTAACTCTGGTGGTGCACTAGTGGATATTAATGGTAACTTAGTCGGTATCAATTCTATGAAAATAGCTGCCGAACAAGTAGAAGGTATTGGTTTTGCTATTCCAAGTAATGAAGTTAAAGTTACAATTGAACAACTTGTTAAACATGGTAAAATCGAACGTCCTTCTATCGGTATCGGTTTACTAAATTTAAGCGATATACCTGATTCATATAAAAAAGAATTAAATACAGATCGTGATGATGGAATTTATGTTGCAAAAGTAAATGGTTCAAGCGAATTAAAAACAGGCGATATTATCACAAAAATAGATGACAAAAATGTTAAAGAAGACACAGATTTAAGAACATATCTATATCAAAATAAGAAGCCTGGCGAAACAGCAAAACTTACGGTGATTCGTGACGGTAAAACGTTAAACGTCAATGTAAAACTTAAAAGTCAATCAGCCGCTACATCATCAAATCAATCATCAAATTCTGAGTCAGAATTTAGTGGCAATAGTCAGTTTATACAGTAAGAAGTAACATAATATATATAAAAATCAGGCTAAGATAACGAGTCTGGGACAAAAATAGTATAATGAAGCTATTTTTCGAATTCGCAGTAGCTGACTGAACTGAAAAGGCGCTTAAATCGAGCTTTTCTCAGTTCTAGTCATCCTTGCGGGCGGGCCCCAACAAAGAGAATTTCTTAAAGAAATTCTACAAGCAAAGCAAGTTGGGAGTGGGACAACGAATTTAAAAAGAATTCTGTCCCACTCCCTAGCAAATCTATAGTTACTGACTGATTTTGGGCAAACGCTATAAAATAAACGGTTCTCAACTTTAGTCTCCCATGCGGGGGTGGAACAAAATTCTTTACGAATTTATTGTTCCACCCCTATTTTCTTTTATCACATTGTTTATACCGTCGCTTTCGATTTTTGAGTTAAAAATAACGCTGGAATAACAAGAAGAATTAAAGTAATAACTGATACTAAAAATCCAGCGTGATAAGCAATGATATTATTCGCCATTGAAGAACCTAATTGATTTACTACAAGTGAGAGCACTGTTGCTATAAAGGCAGTTCCAAAACTTGAACCAACATTTTCAATCATATTAATACCAACACCAGCTTCAGCTAATTTATGCTCATCCATCCCCATATAGGCATCCGTAGTGAGACCTAAATTAATACCACCAACACTACAACCTCTTAAAAAGAGTATCAATGATAGAACAACTATGCTTGTATGTTCAGTTATAAATAATAAAGGTACTGAACCAAACATTGAGATAATAACGCTAATAATAACAACCCATTTAGCACCAAATTGATCAATAACTTTACCAATATAGGGTCTTGTAATAAGCATACCCAGACCTTGTGGTATCAGTGCTAGCGCAGCTTCAATTGGCGAAAACTGCTTAAAAGTCTGAAAGTATAATGGAATAATGACCATTGGCCCCATGATACCGATGTTAGAAAGAAAGAGACCTATGAATGATGCAGTGTAATTTCTTCTTTTGAATAGAGAAATAGGTAATATTGTATTATCATCCTTCATTTTGTTATAAACAAAATACAACATAATGAAAATACAACTTACAACTAAGAGAACCATTGTCGTCGTATTGTAAAAACTATGATAGTCGCTCGCTTTCGTCAAACCATAAATCATAGAAATACTGATTAATCCTAATAAAATAACACCAATCATATCAATAGACTTCTCTTTATTTAAAGGCTTAAAGTTAGGTAAATATTTCATTTGTAAAAGAATCGCAATGATGACCACGACAACATTAATAAAAAACATCCAACGCCAAGACACAAAATGAATGATAACACCACCGATTACTGGTCCTAAAATAGGTCCAAAAATCATAGGTGTACTTACAATTGCCATTACTTTTCCAATATGATCTTGACCTGTTGTCTTAATCAATAGTGTAAACATTAACGTTGTAATAACGCCTGCAGACATACCTTGAATAATTCTAAATATAATAAAGCTCTCAACATTCCAACTGATACCAGCTAAAACTGATGTCATACCAAATAGTATCGAAGCAGAAATAAATACGTACTTCCCATTATATTGATTGACCAACCACCCTGCTATTGGAATAACTAACGCTAGTGCAAGAACATAACCTGTTATTCCCCACTGTACGATATCGAGCGTTGTACCAAATGTATGATTTAACTGTTTAATTGCTATATTAATCATTGTTGAATCTAACATAGGTGCAATAGCCCCTAATGCAATTGCCCAAGCAGCAATCATTATTTCTCTTGAAACTTGACGTTCTTTAACTTTCGACATTAGAACCCCCCTGTATATTGTTTCCTTGTCAACAAAATATACACCTTTTTTGTTTCCTTGTCAACAAAATACAAAAAAGAGCGGAATAAAATTCGTTACGAATTCATTATTCCACTCTAACAATTAAAGCGTACGTTGTTGCTGTTCTATAAGTTGGTCTAAATGGTCATTATATCTTTGTATAAACGTCATCATATTTTTAAATTCATCTTCAGTCATACTATCAAAAACCGTTTGATCTCTATCTTGGAATGTTTCATGTAGTTCGGCGTGAATGTGATAGACTTTCTCACCTTCATGGGTCAACTTAAAATAGATTTCCTTTTTATTATCTTCACTTTTAAAACTTTCAATTAATCCTTTTTGTTGCAATCGCTTAGTTAATTTACTAATAGCACCTCTCGTCATAAATAACTTATGCGCTAAATACCTTACATTAGGTTTCTGATATTCTTTGATTGCTTCAATACAATGGACTTCCGAAGGCTTATATCCTTTAAGCGCTTGTTCCATTTTATCTTTATTTAACCAACCTATTTTGTTAAATAAATCTCTAAAGCTATTCATTAATATTTCTTCTTTATTATTAGTCATTTCATCACTTCTTTATGTTCTTATAGTATATTCATTATAACTATATTTGAATAACATTTCATAAAATAAGGGCAAGTAGCATCATCGTAAATACTGTGCTACATTGCCCATTCACTTAAAATGCTTATTTATAATTAAGCATGAAATATTTTTTCTTACCACGACGAATAATTGTGAATTCATTATCAATTTTATCATCGTCACTTAATTCAAAGTCCACGTTTTGTTGTCTCTCACCATTAATATAAATCGCACCGTTATTAACATCTTCACGTGCTTGACGTTTAGATGATGCAATTCCTGTTTCAATTAAAGCGTCAATGATGTTTGTAGTTTCAGTTGATAATTCAACTTGTGGTACATCTTTGAAACCTTCTTTTAATTCTTTACCTGATAATGATTTTAAATCACCGCTAAATAACGCTTGAGAAATACGAATAGCATCATTTAATGCTTCTTTACCGTGGATAAATTCTGTCACGCTTTCTGCTAATGCTTTTTGTGCTTCTCTTAAATGAGGTTGTTCATTTTTAGATTGTTCTAAACGATCAATTTCATCTTTATCTAGGAATGTAAAGTATTTTAGGAACTTAATGACATCATCATCTGATTGATTAATCCAAAATTGATAAAATTCGTATGGACTTGTTTTATCAGCATCTAACCAAACTGCACCTGATTCTGACTTACCAAATTTCTTACCATCCGATTTCGTCACTAATGGAATAGTTAAGCCATAAGCTTCAGTTTGACCATACATACGACGCATTAATTCAATACCACTTGTGATATTTCCCCATTGGTCAGAACCACCTACTTGCAGTTTACAATTTAATTCACGATTTAAATGTCCGAAATCAATTGCTTGTAGTATTGTATATGTGAACTCAGTATATGAAATACCATTTTCAAGACGAGATTGTATTGAATCTTTACCTAACATATAGTTCACACCAACGTGCTTACCATAATCTCTTAAGAAATCGATTAATGAAATTTGATTTAACCAATCTTTATTATTAACGAGTACCGCACCTTTGTCAGAACCAAATTCAAATAATTTATGCATTTGATCACTAATACCTTTAACATTAGCTTCTACTTGGTCTTCAGTTTGTAATACACGCTCTTCAGATTTCCCAGATGGGTCACCTATCATACCTGTTCCACCACCAATTAATACAATTGGTTTATGACCATGTTCTTGGAAACGACGTAAAGTCATAAATGGTAATAAATGGCCGATATGTAAACTATCGGCTGTTGGATCAGCACCACAATATAATGAAATTTGTTCTTTATTTAACAGTTCTTCAATCGCTTTTTCATCAGTTTGTTGATAAATTAAGCCTCTCCATTGTAGTTCTTCAATTAATGCATTAGTCATAATGTATTCCTCCTATATATATTGATTTATTAATCATTGATGATTGATACTCTATTTAAGGTAAAATAAAAAGCACCCTTACACATACAACATGTAAGGGCGCTTGAGCACGTTACCACCATACTTAAATAGCGAATAGCTATTCACTTTATCAATGATACGTTCATTAATAAAACGTTGGATAATTCATAATAAGGGTGTATTCATATAAGCGTAATTATTAGTTCACAGCAACCACTAACTCTCTGAAAATCACAAATATATTACTTGTCCTCATATCCAATAGATATTGAATTGTAATTAATTATAAGTATAAAAAATATAAAAGTCAAATAAGCGAATATGATATACTATACTTAAATTTTAGGAGGTTTAAGATGAAAAGGATGTCAACCAACACAAATAGAGACTCAAAGTTTAATACATTTGAAAAATCCTACAAAAAAGTAAAACATGTCATTGTAGGCTTATTTAGTGTTGGTTTATTGATGAGTATGATTGGATTTATAGGAACAGTGATCTACTTTAATCACTTAACACATGAATCATCTCAAATAAGTGATAGTGAATTACAACAAAAAGTACTTCACTTTGCCGGTGATGATTTAATTAATCATAATAATTCTAATGTGTTAGAGGAATATGACAAATCTGAAAATTCTCTTATCGTCGGTCCAACACACGTTAATCCAAATGTTATCAAAGCACTAACCTCCTCAGAAGATACGATGTTCTTCAAACATAATGGTATTTTGCCGAAAGCGCTCGTACGTGCGATGATTCAAGATGTATTTGATCTTGATCAAAGTTCTGGTGGTAGTACAATAACCCAACAACTAGTTAAAAATCAGGTATTATCAAGTAAAAAAACATATAGTCGTAAAGCAAACGAACTTATATTGGCAATGCGTTTAGAAAAATTATTATCAAAAAATGAGATTATTTATACATATTTAAATATTGTACCTTTTGGTAGAGATTATGAAGGCAATAATATCACAGGTATCGCATCAGCGTCATACAGCTTATTTGGTATACCCCCGAAAGACTTAAACATTGCCCAATCTGCTTATCTTATTGGCTTATTACAGAGTCCTTATGTTTATACGCCATATGAAGAAAATGGTGAATTAAAGCCATATAAAGCGGTTAAAATTAGTGTCGATCGTCAACATTATGTGTTAAAGCGCATGCTCGTTGAAGGTGTGATTAACAAAGAAGAATATCGTCATGCCAAGCGATATCATATCTACCATCATTTATTAACAAATCCTGAATTAACGAATAATCAACCTGCATAATTTCATCTTAACTATAGAGTAGTTTTAGTATATACATTTTATTTTCATACATTACTTATTAAAAAAGTCGACAAAGTGTTACACTTTGTCGACAGATTTAATCATGTATCTTCGTATACCTATATTTTTTATTTACTATATATTATTGCTTTAGAATAAACCTACTGCATGGCCATCTTCTGTAACGTCCATATTTAGCGCAGCTGGTTTCTTAGGTAATCCAGGCATAGTCATAATTGCACCTGTTAAGGCAACAATAAATCCTGCACCTGTTTTAGCTTCTAATTCTCTAATTGTAATATCAAAATCAGTTGGTGCTCCTAATGCAGTAGCGTCATCACTGAATGAATATTGTGTTTTAGCCATACAGATTGGATATTTACCCCATCCATTATCTGTAAATTCTTTTAATTGTTTTTTAGCTTTTTTACTGAATGTTACTGAAGAACCACCGTAAATATCTTTAACGATTGTTTCAATTTTTTCTTCTAATGATTGATCTAAATCATATAAGAATTTGAAATCATTTGGTTGTTCGATAACTTCTAATACTTGGTTAGCTAATTCAACGCCACCTTTACCGCCTTTTTCCCAAACTTCAGTTAAAGCGATTCTAACGTTATTTTCTTTAGCCCAAGCTTTTACAGCTTCAGTTTCTGCATCAGTGTCATGAATAAATGCATTTAATGCGATAACTGGTTCAACACCGAATTTGCGGATGTTATTCACGTGACGTTCTAGGTTAACGATACCAGCTTTTACAGCTTCAACGTTTTCTTCTTTAAGATCATCTTTTGCTACGCCACCATGCATTTTAAGCGCACGAACTGTTGCAACTAATACGACTGCTGATGGTTCAAAGCCAGCTTCTCTAGCTTTAATGTCGATAAATTTCTCAGCACCAAGGTCTGAACCGAATCCTGCTTCAGTTACAACGATATCTGCAAGATCACGTGCAGTTTCTGTAGCTAAAATAGAGTTACAACCATGTGCAATATTTGCGAATGGTCCACCATGAACTAATGCAGGTGTACCTTCAATTGTTTGAACTAAGTTAGGTTTAATAGCATCTTTTAAAATCATTGCTAATGCACCTTCAACTTTTAAGTCAGCAACTGTAACTGGTTTACGGTCGCGAGTGTAGCCAATAGTGATACGACTAATTTTTTCTTTTAAGTCATTAATATTACGAGCTAAACATAAGATAGCCATTACTTCTGAAGCAACTGTAATGTTGAAGCCATCTTCACGTGGTACACCATTTGTAGGTCCACCTAAACCAACGTTCACATGACGTAATGCACGGTCGTTCATGTCTAATACACGTTTCCATTCAACACGACGTACATCAATGCCTAAGTCGTTACCTTGATGGATGTGGTTGTCGATAAATGCAGATAACGCATTGTTAGCAGTAGTAATGGCATGGAAGTCACCATTGAAGTGTAAGTTAATGTCTTCCATTGGTAGTACTTGTGCATAACCGCCACCAGTTGCCCCACCTTTAATACCAAATGTAGGTCCTAATGCTGGTTCACGTAAAGCGACCATTACATTTTTATTTAATTCGTTGAACGCATCAGATAATCCAACTGTAACTGTAGATTTACCTTCACCTGCTGGCGTAGGACTCATAGCAGTTACTAAAACGACTTTCCCTTTGTTGTCTTTAGGTTTGATTTGATTGATATCAATCTTAGCTTTATAGTGACCATATTGTTCTAAAGCATCTGCTGGGATGCCAGCTTTTTCAGCGATTTCTCCAATAGGTTTAAGTTCTGATTGATTAGCAATGTCTAAATCTGATAAATGTGCCAACTTATTTCAACCCCTTATTAATTTTAGTTTGATTTATGTAAGAATACCTCAAATAAATCTTTTAAGGTTTCTTTTAATCTTACATACTAATAATAACTAACAATGAAAGCGATGTCGAATTTTTGAGAGCGTTTCCAATGATTTGTGTAAAATTTAACTTAATTTTATGATCAATTAACTAATTTAAAAATATAATGAATGTAAATCATTAACTTTTTAGGTAAAAATACATTATTACTTCATTTAAAATTTGGAACGATTATTTCTAAATCGAACAGTAATTTAATAATTTTAAGAACAAAATCTCTTAAATCATGTATTCTAAAATGGATAGTAGAATGTAGTTAAGCATTGCGCCCAAACAAAGCATATCTCAAAATAGATTTACAAATTAAGCAAGTTGGACAAGTAAAGTAACAATACGAATGAATGTAAATAAAGAAACCAGCAAATGAATTTGTAAAAACTCATTCGCTGGTTATTTTACTAGGAATTATGTCCCAGACCCTGTCTAATAAATGATTTAATCCTCCATTGTACTTAAATCACCTGCATCTAAGTTAAGCTCCCAAGCTTTCAATACACGTCTCATAATTTTACCTGAACGTGTTTTTGGCAATTTATCTTTAAATTCTATTTCTCTTGGCGCTGCATGACCTGATAATCCTTCTTTAACAAACTTACGAATTTCTGTCTTCAATTCATCAGATGGTTCATAACCTTGTCGTAATGAAATAAAGGCTTTGATAATTTCACCTCTGACTGGATCTGGCTTACCGATAACCCCAGCTTCCGCAACCGCTTCATGTTCAACCAATTTAGATTCTACTTCGAAAGGACCCACACGCTCACCAGCAGTCATAATGACATCATCAACGCGTCCTTGGAACCAGAAATAACCATCTTCATCTTGATACGCAGAATCTCCAGATACATACCAATCACCAATGAAATATGAATCATATTTTTCAGGGTTCTTCCAAATTGAATACATCATTGATGGCCAACCTTTCCTGATAGCCAAATTACCCATTCGATTTGGTGGTAACTCATTACCCGAATCATCAACAATAGCAGCTTCAATACCTGGCAGTGGTTTACCCATTGACCCTAATTTAACATCGACTGCTGGGTAATTTACAATCATATGTCCGCCTGTTTCAGTCATCCACCATGTATCTAGCACGCGTTTATCGTAAACATCTTTAGACCATTTTATAACTTCAGGGTTTAAAGGCTCACCTACTGATAATATTGAACGTAACGATGATAAATCATATTTCTCAACGATATCATCACCCGCACTCATCAGCATTCTTAGTGCAGTCGGTGCAGTATACCAAATCGTTACTTTAAATGTTTCAATCATGCTATACCATTGTTCAGGTGAGAATCGTCCTCCAGCAATACAATTCGTTACACCATTTAACCAAGGGGCAAAGACGCCATAAGATGTTCCTGTAACCCATCCTGGATCTGCTGTACACCAGTATATGTCATCTTCTTTTAAATCTAATACGTATTTACCTGAAATATAGTGAAGTAACATGGCCTTTTGAACATGTAATACACCTTTAGGTTGACCAGTAGAACCAGATGTATAATGCAAGATAAGTCCATCATCTTCTTTCAACCATTCGATATCAAATGATTCACTAGCATGATGCAATTCTTTATTAAAATCTATATATTGTTCATCTACATCCTCATCAACGACTATAATCGTCTCAAGATGTGGTAATTTCTCCTTAGGAATTCGATTAACTAAACTGTTTGTCGTAATAATAACTTTTGCCTCACTATTATCTAACCTATCCGTCACTGCTTTTTCCATAAAGGCTTCAAATAGAGGTCCCACGATAGCACCTATCTTTAAAATACCGAGAAAGGCAAAATAGAGTTCAGGTGTTCTAGGCATAAAGATAAATACACGATCCCCTTTTTGAACATTTGCTTTATCAACTAATACATTTGCAGCTTTATTTGATAATACTTTTAATTGTTCAAACGTATATTGTTCTTTACGCTTTTCGTCTCTATAGTTAAGTGCAATTTTATCACCTTTGCCATTATCGACATGACGATCTATGCACTCATAAGCCATATTAATTTTTCCAGTTTCATTCCATGAGAAAGCTTTTTTCACTTCGTCCCAATCAAAGTCTTGATAAGTTTTTTCATAATCTTGTAAATTATAATTACCTTTCTCGCTTTCAAATACTTCTACTTTCATTGTAAACTCCCCCTTGTTTAATGAAATCGCTTTCTTTAAAAAGTATTATACATCAATTTTTGTGTTATTCAAAATTTTTAGATAATTATTACAATTTAATTTGTTTATTTCTCCAAATAAATATAAAATAACTATAATAGTAGTTCGTATTGGGAGTGAGATAAATGAAACATATCAAAACGCATGTTACCAAGCACCTTACAATAAAAGATAAGCATTTCACAATTGAAGGGCCTGTTTCATACCAATATTTGAAAACGCTTTCTTTCGACGAATCATTAAATGCCTTTAGACCTTCAAATGACCAGTTTGAAGCTTTACTTGAAATAACTCAATTGCCAGAGGGACGTATTTATATAGCGCGAGAAGATAAGCATATTATCGGTTATGTCACCTATCACTATCCTGACGACTTTGAAAGATGGGCTGAAGGTCAATTGCCTTATTTATTAGAGTTAGGTGCAATAGAAGTACAACGTAATTATAGACAATTTCATCTTGGTGGCGAACTTATTGCGTTAAGTCTCGCTCAAGATGAATTTGAAGATTACATTGTTTTAACTACTGAGTACTACTGGCATTGGGATTTAAAAACGGCAAAACTTGATGTTTTTGAATATAAGAAAATGATGCAAAAGTTAATGTCTAAAGGTGGCTTAGAAATATTTGCTACAGATGATCCAGAAATCACAAGTCACCCAGCTAATTGTCTAATGGCAAGAATTGGGAAAAGGATATCATTAGACCAACAACAATCTTTTGATGATTTACGTTACAAAAATCGATTTTTATTTTAGCCATTTCTGCTATAACTTTAAGGGGTATGATATTTATGCAAAAGAATTTAAAAACGGGGTATGTATACTCAGATGAACTATTGAAGTATCGTTTCAATGATAATCATCCTTTTAATCAAATGCGATTAAAATTAACAACAGAATTACTCCAAATGATGAACTTATTAAATGATGAGCAGATTATCCAACCTAGAATAGCAAATGAAGACGAACTTGCTTTAATTCATAAATATGATTATATCCAAGCAATTAAGCACGCTTCACATGGTATATTAAGCACATCTGAAGCTCAAAAATATGGTTTAAATACTGATGATACATTTCAATTTCGGCATATGCATAGACATAGTGCGCGCATTGTAGGTGGTGCACTAAATTTAGCAGATGAAATAATGAATGAAAACATACAAAATGGATGTCACTTAGGCGGTGGCTTACACCATAGTCTTCCTGGACGCGCGAATGGATTTTGTATATATAATGACGTTGCTATAACTGCGAAATACCTTGCTTCAAAATATCAACAACGGGTGATGGTAATTGATACCGATGCACATCATGGTGACGGTACACAATGGAGTCTTTATACAGATAACACGATAATGTGTTATTCCATTCATGAGACAGGTAAATTTTTATTTCTAGGATCAGGGCATTACACGGAGCGTGGTGAGGATTTAGGATATGGATATACAGTAAACTTGCCATTAGAACCTTATACAGAACATGATAACTATTTAAAGGTATTTGAAGAATCCGTAACAAGCGTGATTCAAGCATATAAACCTGACATCCTACTTAGTGTGCATGGCGTCGATATTCATTATTTAGATCCATTAACGCATATGAGTTGTTCACTAGAAACTTTATATGAAATACCATATATCATTAATAAACTAGCTCAACTATATACTAAAGGAAAAGTACTAATGTTTGGTGGTGGCGGTTATAATATTTGGCAAGTGGTACCTCGAGCGTGGAGTCATATATTTTTAGCTTTAATGAATGAACCTATCCAAGAAGGCCCCTTGCCCGAACAGTGGATAACAAAATGGGGTAACTATTCACCTGTTAAATTACCCAAGCACTGGACAGAAGATTATCGTGACTATGTAACAATCCCAAGAACACAAGCAATCTCTGAAAAAAATAATGAACGTGCGAATAGAATTATTCATTGGTATACAAATTAAAATAAAGGAGTAGGATAATGTTCTTAGTAAATGCATTATCCTACTCCCTATCTATTAACTCGTAAATTTTCTCATTGAAACACTTGTAGTTAGGACCTCTCCCACAACGATGAGATGTGTCTTATTCTTATTTCAATTGCTTAACATTAATCTTTCGTAGTTCCTCTGTACTCAATACGGTGTGGCAATATTACATTTGGTTCTTCAATTTCTTCTTCATTCATATATTTAGTTAACAAACGCATGCCTACAGCGCCGATATCATATAGTGGTTGAATCACACTCGATAATTTTGGTCTCACCATTTCTACTAATCGAGTATTATTAAAGCTGACAATTTGTAAGTCTTCTGGAACGCGTATGCCTGCATCTAGTGCGCTATGCATGATACCAATCGCTTGTTCATCACTAATTGATAATATAGCATCAGGTAGATGATCTTTTAAATCTTCAAATACTTTAATACCATCTTTATAACTTTCAGAACCTGAGAATTGTACTGTATCATTTAATTTTAGTTGGTGACGATCTAACACTTCTCTAAGACCAATTAGCACATCTTCTTGTGCTTTTTTAGAATAATCACCACTCACTAATGCAAACTCTTTAGCGCCTGATTGGATGAGTTGTTCGGTAATCTCCATTGCTGCCGTTTTAAAATCAATATTAACAGAAGCGATGTTATCATCTTTTCCGTTAGTACCTGATACTACAACTGGAACAGATGATTGATTTATTAAATCTTTGATTTCATTCGAAATTGTACCACCTAAGAAGATAATACCGTCTACTTGCTTACTTAATAAGTTATTAAATATTTCTTTTTCTTTCTCAGAATCATTATCTGAGTTTGAAATAATAGAATGATATTTATACATTGTCGCTATATCCTCAATACCACGAGCTAATTGAGAATAATAGATGTTAGAAATATCAGGGATAATAACGCCTACTGTTGTTGTTCGTTTACTAGCTAGTCCTCTTGCAACAGCGTTTGGTCGATAATTTAATCTTTTAATAACTTCATTAACTTTTTTTCTTGTTTCAGGTTTAACGTTTTGATTACCATTCACTACTCGTGAAACGGTTGCCATAGATACTCGGGCCTCTCTAGCAACATCATATATAGTTACTGTCATAATTTCCTCCTTGTAAGCGTTTTAATTGTTATTATAACGTGTTTTCATTTCATTTTCAAAGTTTACCACAAAATCGCTTTCATTCAAACATATTGCTAATATTTTCACATTTATGTCATATTTTATATTATTTTTATCATAAAAGCGTAATTTAACATAATATACATTTGAAATGAAATTCATTCAATAGTCGTAGATTTTATCAATAATTGCAATTGAAAAAGCTATTCATGATTACTAGAAAAAAGTATTATAAAACATACTCTTAATTCAGTAAAATGAATAGCTCATTTCATTAATATATTTAGACGATTAATTTATTATTTTAATTTTTTTGAATTATACAATTCTGCTAATGGCTTTAATTCATTGTAAAATTGATTAAATTCATTTAAATCCATTTGTTGGCCACTATCACTTAATGCAACAGATGGGTCTGGGTGCACTTCTGCCATTACGCCATCAGCACCAACAGCTAACGCAGCTTTAGCAGTTGGTAACATAATGTCCTTACGTCCTGTACTATGTGTTACATCTACCATTACAGGTAAGTGTGTGCCTTGTTTCAAAATAGGCACTGCAGAAATATCTAACGTATTTCTTGTTGCTTTTTCGTAAGTACGGATACCACGCTCACAAAGGATAATATTTTTATTGCCTTGAGAAGCAATATACTCAGCAGCGAAAGTAAATTCTTCAATTGTAGCCGATAAGCCTCGTTTTAAGAGGATTGGTTTGTTCGTTCTTCCAGCTTCTTTTAATAATTCAAAGTTTTGCATGTTTCGAGCACCAATTTGGAACACATCTAAGTATTCGTCGGCAATTTCGAAATCAGCAGGATTTACAATTTCACTGACAACATTAAGGCCAAATTTATCTTTTACATTTTTTAAAATTTTAAGCCCTTCAACACCTAATCCTTGGAAATCATATGGTGATGTACGAGGTTTGAATGCGCCACCGCGAATGAATTTTTCTCCTTTTGCTTGTAAATCTTTTGCGACCGCATCAACTTGTTCTTGTGATTCAACAGAGCATGGTCCAAATACAAATGATTTATTGCCATCGCCAATAACACCACCGTTGTCAAACTGAACAATCGTATCTTCTGGTTTTAATTTACGAGACACATATAAATGTTTTTCATTCTCAGATTTTTGTAAATCAGTAGAAGCTTTAAAAATTTCTTTAAATAATTGCTTAATTACATTATCATTAAAAGGTCCTTGATTACGATCCATTAACTCATTAATCATTTCTTTTTCGCGTTGTGGATCATAAACCTTTGTACCCTGTTTAATTTTCTCTTCACCTATTTTTTGTGCTAATTCTCCACGCTTAGATAATAAATCTAAAATTTGATTATTAATCGAAACAATCTCTTCTCTGTATTGCTCTAATTTAGTTGACATTACTACTCACCTCAATAAAAGTTACTTGTATAATTATATCACTTTAAAGCGATAAAATAATATTAGTTAGATAATATTCTAACAATTAAAAAATAATAGTTCAACCGTTCTAGTTGATAAATTATCTAAAATTTGTGAATTGTCTAATTATTATATCAAATTTGATATTCACTTTTTATAAAAATAAGAAAAAGGAGCGAATCAAAAATCTAATTTAATTAACAGATTTCTGAATCCACTCCATTTAGTGATTAAAACCTCACATTAAATAAAAGCATTAGCTTTATTAATCATTAAAGGTACGTTTATCGATTTTACTTTTTGCTTTTTCAGCTCTTTGTTGTTGCTTAGGTGTTTTATTTTTAGCTTTTGTTGCATTCTGCTTTTTCTTAGTATTGCCTTTTGCTTTTTCATTAGCTGATTTAGTATCGTGTGTAATGACACCATTTTCAAATTTAGCAGATGCATGTGCTTGATTATTTTTAACTTGATCTTCATCTTTGTTAATTTCTTTTTTTGTAACTAAATAAGGGACCACTTTATCGCCTGATGATTTAGCAATTGCTGGTTCTTCTAATAACGTTTTTGTTTTACGCGCAACATTTGCATCATTATCTATTTTATTTTTCTTTGTACGTGCTGCAGATGCTATATTTTTTGCATTCACATGTTGATGTTTGCTCGTATCACCACTAGTTGAAGGATCAGATAAATTATGTTTTGATGATTCAACTTTAACTGCATTTTGTTGCGCTGCTAATTCAGTTGCACTAACCTCTTTAGACTGTTGTTCTTTTTCAGTCTCTTTCTTAGCTTCTTGAATTTCTTGTGCTTGTGGTGATTGATCCGCTAAGTTATCTGATGTTTCTGCTTTAATCGCATTTTGTTGCGCGACAATTTCTTCAGCACTATTGCCTTCATTGTTTCTTAAATGTTCACTATCATCAGCTTTAGCTTCTTGAATTTGTTGCGCTTGTGGTGATTGATCCGCTAAATTATCTGACGTTTCCTTTTTGATTGCATTTTGTTGCGCTGCTAATTCTGTCGCAGTAATATCTTTCGTATCTTGCTCTTTAAGTGCTTCAGCTTTAGCTTCTTGGATTTCTTGAGCTTGTGGTGATTGATCCGCTAAATTATCTGACGTTTCCTTTTTGATTGCATTTTGTTGTGCAACAAGTGCTTCTTTACTAACTTCTGAATGGTCTTTATTTCTAAAGTCTTCAATTTTTTGTTTTACATTTTCAATATTATTCTCAGTTTGTTGCTTGATATTTTGATAACGATGTCTTAATTCTTGTTCTTTATTTTTTGCGCTATCAATTTTTTCTTCGGCTTTATTTTTATAAAAGAGTCCAACCGCTGAACCAATTAAAGCACCTGTAATAAAACTAATCACAAAGTCTTTGCGTGATGGATGAGAACTGTATTTGTTGTGACTATATTGAGAACTAGTAACATCCTCTCCAGTAGTCTTTTGATTTGCACCTTGACCATGTAAGTCTTTACCAGAATTATTTGTGACAAACGCATCTCTATTATAATGCTCTGTATTTAAACCTTGTCTAGACTTACCATCTTTTTGATTTGGGCCATTATCATGTAAATCATGGCCATGATTATTTTTTTCAAAGTCATCTCTATTGTAATGTTTAGTCGCATTTGATTGTGCTGCACTATCTTGTTGATTTGCACCTTGTCCGTGTAAATCGCTGCCAGTGTTTGTCGTTGTAAAAGCGTCTCTATCATAATGCTTAGTCGCATTTGATTGTGCTGCACTATCTTGTTGATTTGCACCTTGTCCGTGTAAATCATTTCCAGAATTTGTCGTTTCAAATGCGTCACGATTATATTTCTTACTCATATTAGCTCCTCCTATAAGAAAAGCACTTAAATAAGTAAAAACCTCATTTAAGTGCATTTGATTGAATCATATTAAAAGTTTTTCTCAACGTTAGTAGTGTAATTTTCGTTTGCATGATTTGCATCATTACCTACAGATGTGTTTCTGTAGTTTGCACTTCCTCTACGGTAGTGTCTATTTTGCCATTTGTCAGCAATTTCCATTGCAACATTTGACCATTGAACTACTTGAGAAATTTTATCTTCATTTTGAGAAATATTATGTGTAATTGAGTTAGTTACACGATCAACTGAACCATTTAAATTTTGTACAGAATCGCCGATACCTTTAACACCATCGACAACAGAATTTAAGCGTTCAACTTTGCCTTGAATATCTTCAGTTAAGCGGTTAGCTTTGTGAAGTAAATCAGTTGTTTCACGTGTAATACCTTGAACTTGTCCTTCAACACCATCAAGTGTTTTAGCAACGTGATCTAAATTCTTTTTAACTGAAATTAAAACGACAACGATTCCAATACATAATACTAAGAATGCAATCGCGGCGATAATTCCAGCAATTGGTAAAATCCAATCCATTAAAAACGCCTCCTAAATACCATTTACTTTTAAATAAAAGCTATTAATTATTAATACCCAACATAATTATATATAAACATATTAAAATTCATTTGTCATGCCGACATGTTCTTCATAAGCACGTTGTAACTTTTGAATGTCCCCAGCGCCCATAAATAAGATAACAGCATTATCAAATTGTTCTAATACGTCAATATTATTTTCATCGATTAGCGCAGATCCGTCAATACGATTTATTAAATCTTGAATTGTTAAATCACCTGTATTTTCACGAATTGAACCAAATATTTCACATAAATAAACATGATCCGCTTTGCTTAGTGATGCTGCAAATTCTTCTAAGAAAGCTTGCGTTCTTGAAAATGTGTGAGGTTGGAAAACTGCCACAATATCTTTATTTGGATATTTTTTACGTGCTGTTTCAATTGTAGCACTTATTTCTCTTGGATGGTGAGCGTAATCGTCTACTAATACTTGATTAGCAACATTTGTTTCATTAAAGCGACGTTTTACACCACCAAATGTTTCCAATGCTTCTTTAATATTCTTGACGTCCATCTTTTCAAGGTAACTAATCGCGATAACTGCTAATGCATTTTGGATATTATGATCTCCGTATTGTGGTGATAAGAATTGATCATAATATTCACCATTAACGTAAACATCAAATTGTGTACCTTTATCAGTTATTTGAATATTATCGGCATATATATCATCATTTTTGTTTAAACCATAATAATAAATTGGTACGTCCGCTTCAAGTTGTCTTAAATGTTCGTCATCACCCCAAGCAATAATCGCTTTTTTAACATTATGTGCCATACTTTGGAAAGCACTTGCAACGTCTTCAATGTCTTTAAAATAATCAGGATGGTCGAAATCAATATTAGTCATAATGGCATAGTCTGGATGGTAACTTAAGAAATGACGACGGTACTCGCACGCCTCAAATGCAAAATAGTCACTTGCAGGTAATCCCATACCCGTACCATCTCCAATTAAGAATGATGTTTTTTTATCACCATTCATAACATGAGACAGTAAACCAGTTGTTGATGTTTTTCCGTGTGCACCTGTAACTGCAACAGATGTGTATTGATCAATCACATGACCTAAGAAATCATGATAACGTATCACGTCTAATTTTAAATCATGCGCTTTAACAATTTCTTCATGAGTATCTGGAAACGCATTACCTTGAATGACTACCATACCTTCTTTAATATTGTCACTGTTAAATGGTAGTATTTTAATTCCTTTATTTTTTAATGCTACTTCTGTGAATACATATTTTTCTATGTCGGATCCTTGCACCTCATGTCCTAAATCATGCATGATTTGTGCTAATGAACTCATTCCTGCGCCTTTAATACCAACAAAATGATAATGCGTCATATACATAAAACTCCTTTAATTTAATCTTTCTTTAAATCTGCTTCAGTAATAAATACATCTCTAGGTTTAGAACCGTTTGCACCAGAAATATAATCTAACTGTTCAAGTTGGTCTACGATTCGTGCAGCACGGTTATATCCAATTTGGAAGTGTCTTTGAATTAATGAAGTGGAAATATGTCCTTCTTTAACCATAAATTCACACACATCATCGAATAATTCGTCTTGAGCTTGTGTTTGGTTCTTTTTAAGTAATTCCTTCTCCTCGAACAAATAGTTCGGTTCTCTTTGTTCTTTAATGAAATCAACTACATCATCAATCTCATCATCTGAAACAAATGTACCTTGGACACGAATTGGTTTATTCATACCACTACCTAAGTAAAGCATATCGCCATAGCCTAATAAGCGTTCCGCACCACCACTGTCTAAAATCGTTCTTGAGTCAACGCTTGAAGATACCATAAATGCAATGCGTGTAGGTATATTGGCTTTAATTAAGCCAGTAATAACATTGACAGATGGTCGTTGTGTTGCAACCAACATATGAATGCCACATGCACGTGCCTTTTGTGCTATTCGAGCGATTGATTGTTCTACCTCTTGCGGTGCCATCATCATTAAATCTGCTAACTCATCAATAACAATAACAATTTTTGGCATTCTTTGCTCATATGGTGCTTTTTTGTTGAAAGCAGTAATGTTTCTTACATGGAATTGCGCAAATAATTTGTAACGTTTTTCCATTTCGTCAACGGCCCATTTTAAACTTTGTGTGGCTGCCTTAACATCAGTAATAACCGGTGAAACTAAATGCGGTAAATCGTTGTATGGTGCAAGTTCAACCATCTTAGGATCAATTAGTAATAACCTTAATTCTTCTGGATGATTTTTGTAAAGTAATGACATTAAAATACTATTGATACAGACTGATTTACCTGATCCGGTTGCACCCGCAATTAGGGCGTGTGGTGTCTTAGCAATATCCATTAACAATGGTTCATTGTTAATTCTATTACCCATAGCTACGGTTAATTTAGACTCAGCATTTTTAAATTTTGGACTTTCTAAAATAGATTTTAAGTTAACTTTCGTAGGATTTAAGTTTGGTACTTCAATACCTACTAAACTTGTTCCAGGAATTGGTGCTTCAATTCGAATGTCTTTCGCAGCTAACGCCATTTTAATATCATCCTGTAAAGCTGTAATTCGTGAAACTTTGACACCCTTCTCCACTGCCAATTCAAACCGAGTTACACTTGGTCCTTCAGTTACATGTTGTACTTCAGCCGGTACATTAAAATAATAAAAGGCATCATTTAGCTCTTGTTTCTTCTCTTCAATCCATGCCTCATCGATTTCATGTGCTTCATGATCTTCTAATAAATCAAGGCTAGGTAGTTTAATATTTGGACCTCTTCTAATTGTACCTTTAGCATTATGCTCTTCTTTTTGATGGTGGTTTGAAGATACAATAGTTTGATCGTCTGCTGAAACTGTTGCATTCATTTCTTGATGATTGTTCATATCATGATTTGAATGTACAGCTTGGTTAGATTGTTCTTCACTGTCTGTATCAGTATTTTGGCTGTTTTCGAGAGGTTCTTCTACTAGGTTATCGTCATCTCTGTTTATGTCATTATTTAAATTTTTATCTTGTTCATCTGAATGATTGATATGATAGTTTGAATGCGTAGACTCTGTTCGAGACTCAGATAATGTATTTTCATTGTCACGAGATTCATTTGTATGATGGTTGACTTCTGATTCACGCTTTTTAGTTTGAACATGTTGTTTTGTCTCAGGCTTTAATTCTGGCACATTCACTTTATGTTTCGATACAGATTCTTTTTTTGCATCCATCATTCTTTTTTTATCAGAAGGTGTCATAACTACATTAAACGGTTTACTTCCTGGCGTGATAGACATTTTTTCAGGTACTTTTTTAGCTTCCTTATGTGTTATTTCTGATTTATCGTCGCCATTGTTAATGTGTTCATCTTCCACACCTTGTACTGATTCATCTGTATCTTTAACTGCAAATGAATCATCCATTTTATTAGAAGGATCATTATGTGTTTTCGTTGACTGTGATACATTTTGGCTCTCTATATTTGTATTTTGAGAGACTCCATTCGTTTCGTCATCTTCTTTAGTAGCATATTCCACTTCAGACGTTACAGCATTTCTAATTGCATGATTCACATTTTCAGTTGATACATCTTCATCATCTTCTATGGCAGATGTTTCATCTGATAAAGATTCATTTTCGGACATACTGTCAGTGTGTGACTCCACGTCATCTATTTCTCTAAATTGTGCATCATCAACAGTTCCATTATGGTTGTCGTCATGAATGTTTTCACTTAAACTATCTGAATCATCATTATTAGATTGTAATTGTACCGCTTCTTCATCTGCTACGTCGTGATGGTAATTTGATTCTTTTGTAGATTCGTCAATCGCTTCATTAGAATGACGTTGTGCCTCATCATGATTAACATTTGATAATTGATCATTTGGAACATCTTTAACCTGTACATCATCTTGGTTAACTTCTTGCACACTTGAAACTTGGTTTAAATCAATCTCTTCATAATTATATGGTGCATTTGTCTCTTCGATATACTCTTGTTGTTCAATATTATGGTCTATGTCACTATCATCTTTCGATTGAGCGTTAGATGTCTCATGATGTGCAACGTCTTCTACTTGTGCTTGGCTCTCAACATGGTCATTGTTGTTTTTGTACTCATCATTAACACCCTCTGTTACATCACTATGTAAATGGTCAGAGTGGTTTAATGAACTTTCGCCAATATATTGTTCAGCTTGCTTAGCATACATTTCATCAATAGCTCTTTGAATACTATCTTCTTCATCAGTCTGTTGACGTTTGTTTTGCAATGCTTGTTTAAATTTACGTTTTTGTTGAACTTTACGCTCTCTTTCTTTTCTAATCTCCTCTACGATTTGAGAAGCATAAATATTTTCTATATTTACCGTGTTATCACGTTTTGAATAGTTTGGCGTACGTTCATAGTGATTAGAAGTATCAGCATTTCCTTCAACGATTGATTGTTGTTCACTGTTAACTGGTGCATTCTCTTGTGAAGTTAAATGTTCACCATCAAATTTTTGTCTGCTATCTTTTTCATTTTTACTTTCATGCGGAACGTGTTCTACCGTGCTCGAATGATGCTTGGTTTTAGACTCACTTGTATCTGTGTCATCTTTCACTGGTGGTATAACACCGTTTTCAATAGGTCTACGCTTTTTAGTTCCGAAAATAGCTGATGGTACTTCTGAAGTTTTAAAACTTGAACGGTGATATGTAGGTTCAGAACTCAAATGATAATTCGATTTGAATCTTTCTGATTGTAATTTCATCCTAGATTGATTTGAATTAGCGCTTCTGTAATTAGCAGTATTCGTTCTAGAATGTGTATTTTGACGTTTGTTAAAACGTTGAGATGTACTCGTATTATGAGTTCTACTTGATGTTTGAGAAGTTCTTGACTTAATAGAAGGCATACCAGAATCATCTTGACTCACATGTTGTCTTCTACGATGTCTTCTTGCATTTTCAGCTCGATCATCATCTGAGTAACTATTCATGTGACCCGTATAGTCATCATATTCATATGAACCGTATTGATTATCTTTCAATGTTGAATGGTTCTCTTTATCATCATTACTTTCGCGATAAGTTGCTTCTTCATACGTTTCATCTCGACCCACATCGATTGGGAATCGAAACTTACCTTTTGGACGATCGTAAATATCATTATTTTCAGGAAGTAATGAATCGTCTTTGCTTTGAGTTAGATCGCCATTGCGACGTTTACTTTTGCGTCTAAGCAATTCATCATCAGAATTGTCTTTGTTACTAAATAAATCATCAAACCAACTCATACATTCACTTCCTTCCTCTATTCATCAAAAAATGCTTGACCGACTTTATAGTCATCACTTAAAACCATAATACCTTTTTCTTGAGGTGCATTAGGTAAATTTAATTCTCTCATTGAGCAAACCATACCGCTTGAAGCAACACCACGTAATTCAGCATCTTTAATAACCATTCCACTTGGCATTACGGCACCAACTTTAGCAACAACCACTTTTTGTCCAGCTTCTACATTTGGCGCACCACAAACGATTTGTAAATGGTCATTACCGACATCTATTTTTAAAATACTTAATTTATCCGCATCTGGATGCTTATCTTTAGTTTCAACATAACCAACTACAAATTTAGGAGATAAATCTGCATTTAGTTGATACGTTAATCCAGATTCATTAATAGCTTTTTGTAATGCATCTACAAGCTCAGAAGTTAATTTAATATGTCCATTACCGTTGAATTGATGATAATTTGAAAACTTAAATAGATTGAAGCCAACAATCGTTCCTTCTTTATTAATTTCAACAACATCTCCAGATTTCTTATATTCAAACGGTCCATCTGTAGGTTCAATTTGTAGAAAAGCTACATCCCCTACGCCTTCTTTATTGTAAAATAAATTCATTTTAAATCTCCTCTATATCAATTATTTCTTATTATTAAATTTTTTACGATTTGCTTCCAATCGTTGTATTACATTGGGGTCTCTTTTTTGTTTGTTATTTTTACCCAAAATGAAGATAGGTTCGAAGTGACCTTTTTCATAACCAAATGATAATGAAGTAATAGGGACTAATCCTTTAGTAAAGAATTCCATAGTTAAATGTGCCATTACATCATAACCAGTTTTATTTCGAATATCAGCAATAATTAACACATCTTGGTGTGGTACAGCTACTAACATTTCACCTTCACATTGTTGATAGATATCATCTAAAAATTTGGTATTTAAAACACGACTGGCATCATAGCCATCATTAGAGTTTACAAAATAAAAAATATTCCCTTTAACTTCATCTGTTTTATATTGATTATTAAGTTTACGTATATTAAATAGTGACATTTCCTTAACTTGTTGTTCAGTCAATCCAAGTGATTCAAGCATACTTTCGTCAATTAAGCGATAAGACTTACCTAAATCGAGTGCATAATAGATATTTGTTTCTGCTGTATGCTTTTCAATTATAAATGGATGACCATCTTTTGTTTTTTTATCAAAGCTTGTAGCACGAATGACAGGCATAATCTGAATGTCATTCATTTTCTCAATACTTTGATCATCCATTTGAGCGATGGCTTCTTCGACATAATATACAATCTCATCTATAATTTTCTCTTTTTGGACTTCATATTTAGCGACAATAGCGTTTAATTTGATTGTTACGCCTTTATGATTGTCTTGTCTATATATACGTAACGTTTCTTCTTCACGATCAAATTTAAAATCAACATTTAAATGCGCTAAACGTTGTTTCAATTTATCTCTTACTTGAAAAACATTCATGTTTAACACTCCTATATTCGCACCTTATCCTATTTTACAATAAATTAGTGGTCAATTACAGAAAAAATCAATTGTACATATCATTCTAAAAACCTTTTAAATGCTTTATCTATTTATCAAACTGACTTAAAAATTCATCGATTTGTTCTATAGATTTGCGTTCTTTTCCAATGTAACTTCCTACTAATTCGTCATCTTTAAATACTAAAAAGCTTGGAATACCCATAATATCATGTTCTATGGCTAAATCTATAAATTGGTCTCTATCTACAGAAACGAAGTTAAAATCATTATATTTCTCTTCCAATTGAGGTAAATCAGGTTCAATGACACGACAGTCAGGACACCAACCTGCCGTAAATTCAAATACGGTATGCTCTTTCTTAAGTGACTTGAATTGTGATTCAGATTCTAAATTAATCATTCTATTCGCTCCTTATTCTTGAAATTGTAATTTATTAATTTGTTCTTCAGTTAAGTTGAGTATAACTTGTTCTAGTAATTGTCTTGCTGAGAAATAATCTCTAATATCAAAAACAGCATTAGTACTGTGAATGTATCTAGCACAAACACCAATTACAGCAGTTGGAATACCAATATTAGCTTTGTGAATTTCACCACCATCTGTGCCACCCGGTGAAATATAATATTGGTAATTTATATTATTATCATCTGCTAATTTAAGTAGATAGTCTCTAAATTCAGGTTGTAAAATCATGGTACCGTCTTTAATTCGAATTAAAGTCCCTTCACCTAATTCACCTGATAATTGATTTGCACCTTTAATATCATTTGCTGGAGAACAATCCACTACAAGTGCAACATCGGGTTGAATGAGTTCAGCTGCTGCTTTAGCACCACGTAAGCCTACTTCTTCTTGAACATTAGCGCCAACGTATAAATCAACATCCAAATCGACACTCTTCAACAATTCTAATATTTCAATCGCAATGACACAACCATATCGATTATCCCATGCTTTCGCACTATATCGATGTTCAGTTAATTGCGTTAATTCAGTATTCGGAACAATCGTATCTCCTATTTCTATTCCCATCTGTCTTACTTCGTCATCAGAACTTGCACCGATATCTAGCATCAAATCTTTTATTTCTGGCACCGCTTCGTTGCCTGTTCTAAAATGTTTCGGAATATTAGAGACAATCCCTACTATAATGTCGCCTTTTCTATTTTTCACTTGAAGACGTTGACCTTGCCAAATATCGTTTGCTACACCACCAAGATTGGTAAACTGTAGCATACCATTCGAAGTAATGTTTGTAATCATGAACCCTATTTCATCCATATGCGCAGCAATCATTACCTTCTTAGCATTAGCTTTTTTAGATTTTTTAACGCCATAGAAACCACCCATACGATTTACGATAAACTCATCAACATACGGTGACATTTCATTTTTCATATAATTTCGTACATCCTCTTCAAAACCTGGTGCACCATGTAATTCGGTTAATGCCTTAATTCGTTCTAATGTTTTATGCTTATCCATCTTAACTAACACACTCCTTAAATGTATTATATCATTTTGAATATGGTACACTAATGATAAGAACTATTAATAGAGAGGTAGAGATTATGACACGTCAAACTTACAAATACATCTCAATTTCAGTTGCTCTAGTTACAGGTATAGCCACTGTCTTTTTTATTTATTTCCTAAAAGAAAAGAATAAAATGCAAAATCCTGATAAAGTATTGGATGAAGCCAAATCTTACTTTATGAACATCACAGGATCGTTTATTCTTCATGAGCCGTATGTAGATGACAATCTATATCCAAATCGTTTCATTTTTCAAGGCGGCATTACTCAAGTTAAGAATGATCAAAAGATGGAATATATCTTTTATGCAGATGCAAAATCTGGTGAAATTTTAAATATTATTGAATTATAATAAACTGAACATAATAGGGAGCTGGACTGAATGAATATAAATTCTTAGTCCGGCTCCCTATTATAATCGTTCATTAAAAAATGGATAACAACGTTACCAAATCGCTTTATATCACTTTCTTTATCTTTTAATTGATTGCTTAATCGTCTTTCCATCTGACTCATATTGCGTCGCGAAGTAAACATGATCATGATAATATAAGAACCAATAATCATGATAAATAAAGTATGGTATTAATCTTTCTTTTTCTCGAATAGACGTCATTGGGTAATCATCATATGCCATAACCCAAAGTGGATTGGTATGTGCATTTGTAGGTAATATATCGGACATGTGAACTGCACGCTCACCTTCACTCTCAATTGTAATAATTGATTGTCCATAACTATGACCACCAACATGCTTCATATGAATCCCTGGATAAACTTCAATGAATTCATCAAAAAGTATCATTTTATCTTCATATGTACCTCTATTTATTTCCCAATAGGTTGCTTTACTACGAATGTTTGGACTTATAAATTCATGCCACTCGTCTTGTTGCACATAGTGCATTGCATTTGGAAAAATAGAATTACCCTCAGTATCCGTTAACCCTGTCGCATGGTCAAAATGCATATGTGACATTAATACAATATCGATATCTTCCACAGTCAAATTTAATTTTTCTAAATCAAATTGAATATGACTTTCATATTCGACACCATAATTTTTAAGTTGTTTGTCTGTTAATTTATGATTTCCAATTCCAGCATCGATGATAATGTTCTTATCGCCAGTCTGAATTAAAATTGGGTATGTTAAGTTAGGAACTTGATTTCTTTCATTCACATCATACTTTTTCGTCCACAGCGGTTTAGGTACAACGCCAAAGATAGCACCACCATCCATTTGCGTCATACCGCCATTTAAATAAGTGATATTAAATGCACCTAACTTCATATTAAACACCTTCCATCTTTTTATTTATCAAGTATTTCAATATATGAAATAATCTTACATTACAATATCCAATTTAAGAATATATAAACAGAAAAGAGCAGAACAGAATTCTTGTCGAATTCAATGTTCCACTCTTGGAATGACGTTTTAAACTATAACAAGTGATGCATTAGCCTTCACTCAATCTCACTAACTACCGTGAATCTTCATGATGATCAAAGTCACAACTTTAAATTAATGTTCAATGTCTTTATGAAATTTTGCTTCCATTCGATAAATTCTAGAACCTTTATCGGAAAATTTCTTCTCATATTCTGTCAATATATTATCTTCATCATCTTCTTCATGAAGATTGAGATTTAATTTAGTAAAGTACATACCATATTGCGACATACTTTCTAAACTAAACGCGAATAAGCCTCTGTTATCCGTTTTAAAATGGATTTCTCCATCTTCTTTAAGGATTTGTTGATATAGCGCTAAAAAAGTATGATATGTTAATCGACGTTTAGCGTGTCTTTTTTTCGGCCATGGGTCAGAGAAATTTAAATAAATTCGTGCAACTTCACCATCATTGAAATACTCATTTAATTCTATAGCGTCATTACATATCATTTTTAAATTTGTCAGGCCTTGTTCTTTCACTTTATCTAGTACTTTATACATGACACTTTTTTCGCGTTCCATAGATACAAAATTAATTTCTGGGAATTTAGAGGCTAACGTTGTTATAAACTGCCCCATACCAGAGCCAATTTCTATATAGATGGGTTGTTCTTTATCAAACCACTCCGACATTTTTCCTGCATGTGTGCCATCCATATCTACTAAATCAGGATGTTCTTTTAAATAATCTTCCGCCCATGGTTTATAGCGAACTCTCATACTTGAAATCTCCCTTAGATAAATAAATTACTATTCATAACCTCGTTTAAAAATTTTAGCCAATTATTCATATCTTTGAATCTTTTTTGCTCTTCATACCATTGAACCATACCAATTGATTGAATGACTGTATACCATTTCATACGTTTATTTAAGTCTATGCTTTCTTCTACGCCATACGTCTTAAACCAGTCAGACCAATTTTTTTCGGGAACGTAGTTATAGAGCAGCATTCCAATATCAATAGCAGGATCGGCAATCATTGCGCCTTCCCAATCTACTAAGAATAATTCATCTCTATCAGATAGTAGCCAGTTGTTATGATTTACATCTCCATGTACAACCGTAAAGAAACGAGAATCCATATTGGGGATATGTTCTTCAAGGTATGTTAATGATTTACGAATAATGTGATGTGTTAATACTTCTCTTGATAGTGATGCATTAATCTTTTTCAACATGATATTAGGCGTGATGGGTTCCATTTCCATACGTTTAAGCATATTCAGTAAAGGTTTAGAACCATGAATCTTTTTAAGCAATGCAGCAACACGTGCTTGATACATTTCATCTGGTTCAAGTTCTCTGCCATTTTTCCAGTGTTGGGCTGTGACAACTTCACCTGTTTCAATACGTTTGGTCCATACTAATTTAGGTACAATACCTTCAGCTGACAATGCTGCAATAAATGGATTAGAATTACGCTTTAAAAATAGCTTTTGACCGTCCTGTTCAGCCATATATGCTTCACCAGAAGCACCTCCTGCTGAATCAAGTGTCCACCCTAATTGATAAAACTGCTCCAACTCGTTCACCTCACTTTCAATTAGAAAATGGCTCGAGAAATATAGTTTTCAAGAGCCATATATTCTAATTTGATATAATCGTTTGTTGGAAAACACGACTATATATTTCTAAATAATTATATTTTTATACATAAGTTATTATTATAAATAAATTGTTACTGTCCCCAAACATTTATTTAAATAAATACGTCTCTTTTATCACTCAATGATGATTTTATAATTTTTAGCCTTCTTTTTCAACTGAAAATGAGAAACAAAAAGATACATTTTACTAGTCGATTATGGCTAAATTACGTTTCAATCTTTAGGTTTTATTATAACACATTTTCAGACCTTTAAACTGCGTATTTTTAATTTAATTCATGAAATTTATTTACATTATAAAATCAAAAAGAACGTACTCAAATTCTATAAATTTAGAATCAGTACGTTCTTTAATAATCAATTATTTATTTAATTAATTACTTCTCGTTTCAATGTATTTATTAAATCCTTCTTGAAGTTTGCGCGTAACAGGTCCTACTGTGCCTTCACCAACTTGCTCACCATCTATTTTAACAACAGGTGTCACTTCGGCAGATGTACTTGAAACAATGACTTCATCAGCATTTTTCAAAAATTCAACAGTAAACGTTTCTTCTTTAAATGGAATATCTTCATCTTCAGATATCCATTTAATTACTTTACGCGTAATACCATTCAAAATGTAATTATTAACGGGATGCGTATAGATTGCACCATCTTTAATTGCATACACATTACTTGAAGCACCTTCTGTAACTATATCGCCTCTATGTTGTATTGCTTCACTTGCGTTGTATTTAACTGCATATTCTTTTGCAAGTACATTTCCTAAAAGGTTTAAACTTTTAATGTCGCAACGCAACCATCTAATATCTTCTACAGTTGCTGCATTGATTCCGTTTTCCAAATCTTCAAAAGGTCGATCGTAACTTTTAGCAAATGCCATAATGACAGGCTTTACGTCAGGTGTTGGGAAAGAATGATTTCTTGGTGCTACACCACGTGTAGCTTGGATGTAAATGCCACCATTTTTTATTTGATTTACCTTTAATAATTCTCTAACTACATCAATTAATTCTTCGACTGTATATCCTAAATCTAATTGTATTTCCGCAGCACTTCTTATAAAACGCTCGAAATGTTCTGTAACTGTAAATAATTTCCCGTCATATGCTCGAATGTATTCATAAATACCATCACCGAATACATAACCACGATCTTCATAAGAGACTTTTGCTTCACTTTGATCGATAAATTCACCGTTAATAAATACTTTTGTCATAGTTTATCCCTCCACACATAGTGAGTAAATTGCTTCTAAATAGATACTTGTTGCATTGAATAATTGTTTTTTAGTAATATATTCATTCTTTTGATGCATTAAATCCTCTGAATCTTCAAACATGGCTCCAAATGCCACACCTTTATCAAGGTTTCTAGCATATGTACCTCCACCTATTGTATAGGGTTCAGACATGTCGCCAGTTTGATTTCTATAAGCTGTAACTAATTTCTGTACAAAAGGATCATTTTTGTCTACAAAATGAGGTTGCTGAACTTTGCCTAATTCAAGATCAAATCCATATTCTTTAATTTCTTTAGTAAATCGCTGTATAGCTTCTTCAAATTCAAAATTTTGTGGATAACGTAAATTAATACCAAATCGGCCAGCATGTTTATGGTCATAAGAAATAATACCAACATTTGTAGTTACATCGCCCATAACATCTGTATGGAATTTCATTCCCATCTTCTCACCAAAATGTGATTCGTGAAGGTAACGATTACTAAAGTCTACAAATTCTCTTGCTGTTTGATTTAGATTTAATGTTGATAAGAAATCTAATAAGTATAAGCCAGCATTAACACCTAATGATGGATCCATACCATGAACAGCTTTACCTTCAACCGTTAGGACTAACTCTCCACTATCAACGACACTCTCACCTTGTAGTTTATGCTCATCTAAATAGTGTTCGAAATGCTGAACAACGTCGGTCATGTTTTCTTTGACAAATACGCGTGCTTGAGCATGATCAGGTACCATATTGTAACGTTGACCAGATTCAAACGAAATCAATTCATAATCTGGTTCATCTTGATCTTCAGACGTACTATTTTGAACTAAATCGAAAGTTGTGATTCCTTTTTCTCCATGAATAGCTGGAAATTCTGCATCAGGTGCAAATCCTAATGCTGGCATTTCTTCCGTTTGGAAATATCTTTCAGTACATTTCCAATCTGACTCTTCATCTGTACCAATAATGATATGAATACGTTTCTTCCAATCAACTTTCATTTCATTTAAAATTTTGACTGCGTAATAGGCTGCTATTGTCGGTCCTTTGTCATCTAGCGTACCTCTAGCAATAATTGCATCATCAGTTACCACAGGATTAAATGGATCTGAGTCCCATCCATCTCCTGCAGGCACGACATCGACATGACATAAAATACCTAAAACATCGTCACCTTTACCTGCTTCAATTCTGCCTGCAATATGATCTACATCATGGGTAGAAAAACCATCTCTTTGTGCTATTTCGTACATATAATCAAGCGCTTGACGAGGCCCCGGACCAACTGGAGTTTCATCAGATGCTTTTGAATCATCTCTGACACTCTCAATCGAAAGTAAACCTTTCAAATCATCGATTATTTGACCTTCATATTCTTGAACTTTCTCTTTCCACATTCGAGATCAACTTCCTTTTCAATAAATATACAGTTTATTTTACATAACTATAACGAAAAATTACAGTAAGATGTCAGAATATTTATAGATTTTATAAAATTTTATGTTAAAAATTTTATAAAACCTCCATATTTATACGCTATATGACGCAGTTTGTGTAAATCATACATATCAATGACATTTAATTTTTTGTACACAAATCTTTCATTCCATATTTATAAAAAAAGAATGGGACAGAATTCTTTTTAAATTCGTTGTCCCACCCCGAAAGGATGACCAGAACTGAAAAAAGCATGATTTAAGTGTATTCTCAGTTCAGTCAGCTACTGCCTATTGGCAAAGTAGCATTATCATAATGTTATTTCTCTTGCGCTTATAAATATCACAAAATTAATCTTTATCTTCTAACGCATTTTTATTTTTCTTTAAATCTTCTTCAGTGACTACTCTTA
>NZ_KV838593.1:621-5700 GCF_001838705.1 Staphylococcus sp. HMSC34C02 | reverse complement strand
TTTCATTAGCTTTTGAACCTAATTGACTCGCTAATCCTTTTGCATTTTCTTTATAACTTTCTGGATCTTTTTTGTATTTATTATATTGCTCTTTTAATTTGTCTCTACTTTCTTTTCGAGATAATACAACTGCTGCAGTTGCAGCACCGACACCAGCAATAATTCTAAATAAGCCTGTAGTTTTAGACATAGTAAACACCTTCTCCTTTATGAATGCTGTAAAAGCTTTAATTCGTCATCTGAGAGTAACTTATACTCACCAGATTTAAGATTTTCATCTAACGCCAAATTAGCGATTTTAAGACGTTTTAATTCTAATACCTCATTTTCAATGGCATGAAACATCCTTTTAACTTGATGATACTTACCTTCATAAATGGTCACCTGTGACGTAGTCTCATTTACTCTTGTTAGTAAAGCAGGTTTAACTGGTCCATCAGATAGCGTGATCCCCTGCTTAAAAGCTTCAATATCATCATCAGATATCGTATGTTGAGAGATGACTTCATATGTCTTTGATACATGTTTAACGGGACTCATCAATTCATGACTAAACTGACCGTCATTTGTGATAAGCAATAATCCCTCTGTATCTTTATCTAATCTACCAACAGGAAAGATATCTAAATGTTGATATTCTGGAATTAAATCTATGACAGTGCGATTCGTTCCATCATGCGTAGCTGAAATATAGCCCTTAGGTTTATTGAGCATAATATAAATATGATTAATAAACGTAATTTGTTTTCCATTTACCATCACAATATCGTCTTCTGGATTAATATGACATTTAGGTGATTTCTCTATCGAATCGTTAACTGTAACGGTCCCTTTTTTTAAAAGTTGCTTTACCTCAGAACGTGTTCCCACACCCATATTAGCTAAAAATTTATCTAATCTCATCTTAAGAAACCAACTTTTCGACGAATTTTACCAGGTAAATCTCCTAAAAACTCATCAGCCAATCTATTTTTAATTGTAATTGTACCATAGATGAGACCACCTACAATAACGCCAATAATCAGAATAATAAACGCTCCAGATTTACGATCGACAGATATGAACAAGCTTAAAATAAAGTAAACAACTTCAACACTTATCATCATGATTAAACTATAAATGAAAATTTTAGCAACTTGAACAAATGTATCTGTAAAATGGAATTTAGCATAAATTTTCAAAATCATTAGGTTCGCGATGTTAGCGACTGTAAGCGCAATAGCAGTACTTAATACTGCACCTGCTGTATGGAATATCATAATTAATGGAATATTCAAGATTAATTTAACAATTACAGATCCTAAAATTACAAAAACTGTTAATTTTTGTTTGTTAATCCCTTGTAGCATTGACGCAGTTACACTTAATAAAGAAATTAAAATTGCAACTGGTGCATAGTAAAATAGTATTTTATTACCATCTGGATTATATTGATAGAATACAGTGTATAAAGGAGATGATAATGCCATTATTCCAAGACTTGCTGGCACTGTTATGTACATTAATACGCCAATAGACGTTCTAATTTGACGATGCATTTCTGTTAAGCGACCTTCAGCAAAAGTCTTGGTAATAAATGGTATTAAACTAACTGCAAAACCCGCTGCTAATGATGTTGGTATCATAACAATTTTGTTTGTTGTAAAGTTTAAGATAGTAAAGAAATAGTCTTTATTCGCATGGAATCCTGCTGCATCTAATGCATTATTGTGTGTAAATTGGTCCACTAAATTAAATAGTGGGAAATTCAGACTTACAATAACAAATGGAATACTATATGAAATTATTTCTTTATACATTTTAGTATAAGAAACATCTAGTCCAGAATTATCGGATGCTACCATTTTTTGAATATGTGGCTTACGTTTTCGCCAGTAATACCAAAGCGTTAGTAAACCAGCAATAGCACCTATCGCGGCTGCAAACGTAGCTATACCATTTGCTTGTAAGTAAGAACCATGAAAGACATTTAATACTAAGAAACTTCCGATAAGTATAAACACAATTCTAGCGAGTTGTTCTGTTACCTCAGAAACAGCTGTAGGTCCCATTGATTCGTACCCTTGGAATACACCACGCCATGTAGCAAGTAATGGTATAAATACAACTACCATACTTATCACTCGAATGATCCAAGTAATATCATCAATTGTCCATCCGCCTTTGCCCTCTTTACGTCCTAAAGTTAGAGAAGCAATATCTGGCGCTAAGAAAAATAGAATTAAAAATCCTATTATTCCTGATATGGACATAACGATAAAACTTGATTTATATAATTTCTGTCCAACTTTATACGCACCTAAAGCATTGTACTTAGCTACAAATTTTGAGGCTGCTAATGGTATTCCCGCTGTTGCAACAGCAATTGCGATATTATATGGAACATATGCATAGTTAAATGGTGCTAACTTTTCTTCCGCATTTGCACCCATAATGGCATAAAAAGGAATTACAAAAAGTACACCTAATATTTTAGTTATTAGAATACTTAATGTAATGAGAAAGGTACCTCTTACCATTTCCTTATTTTCACTCATATTTAATCTTCCTGCCTTTTTAATAATCAATTTATTTAATTTAAAACCTTTTTGAAGGGCTTGCATTACTATAAAATATATCACAAAATACTAATTGTTTACTAATGACTTTAATAGTTTTACTAAATTTAGGTTTAAACGCATAATAAATCAAGATATATATTCATTTGTTAATGAACCAATCTTAAATTATAACTAAAATTGTTAATAATTCAATCGTAATTTAAATTATAATAATAGCACTAAGATAATAAGACGGAGGTTTCTCAATGTATCAAACAATAATCATAGGTGGTGGACCTAGCGGACTCATGGCTGCAGTTGCTGCATCTGAGCAAAGTGAAAAAGTACTTTTATTAGAGAAAAAGAAAGGTTTAGGTAGAAAACTTAAAATTTCTGGTGGCGGTAGATGTAATGTTACGAATCGATTACCATATGCAGAAATAATTAAAAATATACCAGGTAATGGAAAATTTTTATATAGCCCTTTTTCTGTATTTGATAACGAATCAATCATACACTTTTTTGAATCTAGAGGCGTCAAATTAAAAGAAGAAGATCACGGCCGTATGTTTCCAGTATCTAATAAATCTCAAGATGTAGTAGATACACTTGTAAACACCATTAAACAAAATAAAGTCGATATTAAAGAAGAAACGATCGTTAACGATATTAATGTAGAAGACAATGGGATATTTACAGTTAGAACTGATAAAGGCTCATTTTTAAGTAAAAGTGTCATCATTGCAACTGGAGGCACAAGTGTACCTCAAACAGGTTCAACTGGAGATGGCTACAAATTTGCGGAAAGTTTAGGTCATAGCATTACTGAACTCTTCCCTACTGAAGTTCCTATTACTTCAGCAGAACACTTTATTAAATCCAAAGAACTCAAAGGTTTAAGTCTTAAAGATGTAGAATTATCCGTGCTTAAGAAAAACGGTAAAAAACGAATTAGCCATCAAATGGATATGATATTTACTCATTTTGGTATAAGTGGACCAGCAGCACTAAGATGTAGTCAATTTGTTTATAAAGAACAAAAAAATCAAAAGAAAAAAGAAATTAATATGCAATTAGATGTTTTTCCAGAATACAAAAATCATGTTCTAGAGGAAAAAATAACATCTATTTTAATTGAAGAACCTGATAAGTACATAAAAAATAGTTTAAGAGGACTTATAGAAGAACGATATTTGTTATTTATGCTCAAACAAGCTCAAATCGATGAAAATACTACATATCATCACATATCAAACCAACAACTAAAAAAATTAGTTGACTGTTTTAAAGCCTTTACCTTTAAAGTGAACGGCACTTTACCAATTGATAAAGCCTTTGTAACTGGTGGTGGTGTAAGTTTAAAAGAAATTTGGCCAAAAACGATGATGTCAAAAATACAACCTGGTTTATTTTTATGTGGAGAAGTATTAGATATTCACGGTTATACAGGTGGCTATAATATTACTAGTGCATTAGTAACTGGCCATGTTGCTGGACATGAAGCAGCCATTTTTAAATAGAACAAAAGAACTTCCTTCAAACAAATTAGGATTTAAACGTTTGAAGGAAGTTCTTTTAAAATTTAATTTCTGATTACCGGTAAAGAGCGTATTTCAATCTTATTTAACATTTTTTCTTCGCTTTGATATTAATAGTAAGAATAATCCACTGATTAAAGACAATTGAGTTAATGGTACAACATCTTCTACTTTTTTAATACCTGTATTAGGTAATAAAGTATTTCCATTAAATTCTATTAATTTTAATTTAGAATTGACTCTAGGATTTTTATTTTTAGAAGCTTCTTTTTCTATTTTAGAAATTTTTTCAGTATTTTTCATTTTATTAAATTTAATATCGTTAAGTTTAGCTTCAGTTTCTTCAACAATTTGACTCAATTGAGTATCATGTGTAGCTTTATCAATTCTTAATAATGAACTTTTAACAATATTATCTACAAGTGTCTTTAACTTATTCTTTTCTTCATTAGAAATATTTTGTGAATTCTCTATTTTTTCTACTATATCCTTACCTTTACTTAAAATTACTTTTTTAGCGTTTAGTTTAGCTTTAGCTAAGGTATTTATTTGTGTAATTAACTTACTATATTTAATATCAATTGCTTTAACTTCTCTATTACTTTTCGCTTTTTTAATTTCTGCAAAAGCTTGATTTATTATTTGATCAATCTTATGTTTTGCACGCATTTTTTCTTCATAAGTTGCAGATTTATTTGAATCAATGATTTCTTTTTGCTTAGTTGCAATATCCATCAGATGTTTAAGTGCTTTATTTTTCGCAATAACTGTAGTTTGAACTTTATTTATATCCAATTTACCTTTACTTAAAGATGCATCAACTTCGCTGTTGTTTAAAGATTTATCAATATTTTCTTTCGCAATTTTAATTACTTCGTCTACCTTAGCTTTTGCCGCTACTTTTTCTTCATCTGTAGCATTAGGCGTTTGATCGATTTCTCCTTTTTTAACTTCGGCTGCTTTGTCAATTGCTTGTTTTGCTTGTGCTTTTTTCTCAACCG
>NZ_KV838593.1:0-521 GCF_001838705.1 Staphylococcus sp. HMSC34C02 | reverse complement strand
GTTTTGCTTGTGCTTTTTTCTCAACCGTTGGTTGCACATTGTTAATTGAATCTACACCGTTTGCTTTTGCTGTATCTACACCTGCGTTATTTGTTGCTTGGTCTATCGCATTCTTCGCACTATTCACTGCTTCATCGACTTTTGCTTTTGCTGTTGCTTTTTCTTCATCTGTTGCGTTTGGTGTTTGATCGATTTCTGCTTTCTTTGCTTGCGCTGCATTATCGATTTCTGCTTTTGCTTCGTCTTTCTTAACAACCGTTGGTTGAACATGATTGATCGCGTCTACACCTGAAGATTTAGCAGTGTCTACATCTGCGTTATTTGTTGCTTGATCTATCGCATTCTTAGCGTTACTTACAGCCTCATCGACTTTTGCTTTCGCTTCTGCCTTTTCTTCATCTGTCGCATTTGGTGTTTGGTCTATTTCCGCTTTCTTAGCTTCGGCTGCTTTATCGATTTCTGTTTTCGCTTCGTCTTTCTTAACAATCGTTGGTTGAACATGATTGATCGCGTCTACACCT
>NZ_KV838592.1:585640-596538 GCF_001838705.1 Staphylococcus sp. HMSC34C02 | reverse complement strand
TTTAGTCATCAGTCCAATTTATTATAGAGCCTTTTTATATGATTAATAATTTAAAACTTTAAATTATTTTAATTTAATTAGCTATTGTGTCTTTTCAAAAACTTATAATTTATGCTTTTTATTTCAAAGTATTGAAATATAAAATAAATAGTATTATCCTTATAAAGTATGTCGGAATTAGAATATTATAAGGAGATTCATTATGGGGACTTTTTTTACAGTTATTAATATTGTCATTATGATCGTATTCTTAATTGGGTTATTTATAATGGCTAAAAAGCATGTCTCATTTCCTAAAAGAGTATTTACCGCATTAGGATTGGGTATCGTGTTTGGAATTGCTTTACATCTCATTTATGGTGCCAACTCTAAAGTACTTGAAACAACTACAGATTGGTTCAGTATTGTAGGAGACGGCTATGTTGCATTACTACAGATGATTGTAATGCCACTGATTTTCATTTCAATCGTATCAGCATTCAGTAAAATACAAATTGGTGATAAATTCGCTAAAATCGGTACTTATATTTTTATGTTTTTAATTGGGACTGTAGCTATTGCTGCTATTGTAGGAATTTTTTATGCCATTGTATTTGGCCTCGATGCCTCAAGCATTGATTTAGGCAGTGCAGAAAATTCAAGAGGCAGCGAAATTAGTAATCAAGCGAAAGATATAACTGCTAATACGTTACCACAACAAATTCTAGAATTATTACCAAGTAATCCATTCTTAGATTTCACTGGTCAGAGAACAACATCTACAATTGCAGTGGTTATCTTTGCAATTTTCGTAGGCTTTGCTTATTTACGTGTGGCTCGCAAACAACCGGAAAGTGGTAGTTTATTAAAACGTGGTATCGATGCAATTTACTCATTGGTCATGTCTATCGTGACATTTGTATTAAGACTCACACCATACGGTATCATTGCGATTATGGCATCAACAATCGCTACAAGTGATTTCCAAGCGATATGGACATTAGGTAAATTTATGATTGCATCATATGCAGCATTAATCACAATGTACATTATCCATTTAATATTATTAGCAATTATGGGTATCAATCCAGTTCGTTACGTTAAGAAAACATTCGAAGTGCTTGTATTCGCATTCACTTCTCGTTCAAGTGCGGGTGCATTACCATTAAACATTCAAACGCAAACGCAACGATTAGGTGTACCAGATGGGATTGCTAATTTCTCAGCATCATTTGGCTTATCCATAGGTCAAAATGGTTGTGCAGGTATTTATCCTGCGATGCTAGCAATCATGGTAGCACCAGTTGCAAACGTAGATATTGATCTACCATTTATACTTACTTTAATTGGCGTTGTTATTATCAGTTCATTTGGTGTAGCTGGTGTCGGTGGTGGTGCAACATTTGCATCTATCCTCGTATTATCAACGTTAAACCTTCCAGTAGCACTTGCAGGGGTACTTATCTCAATCGAACCCATCATCGATATGGGACGTACTGCATTGAACGTTAATGATTCAATATTAGCAGGTACTGGTACAGCTAAGCTGACTGGTAATATGGACAAAGATAAGTTTAACTCAAACGAATATGGAGATTTATCAACAAATTAATTCATATTTTAAAAAGCGTAGCTCAAACGTTACTATGTTTATTTCAAACCATTGTAATCGTTAGCTACGCTTTCTTTATTAAAACTCGATTATTTCTTCATTAATCCTGATTTATTCAATTCTTCTAACATATCTAAACGTGTTTTTCCACTTAAGAACCCAGCGACTTGTTCTGACCATGTTTCTTGGCGTTTTCCATTCGTTCGTTCTTTATAATAGTTACTAACTGTCTCATCATATTTTTGAATTGCTTCTCTTTGTTCTTTCGCATTACTATTATAAACATTTTTATGGAATACATGATCAAGCGGTAAACGTGGCTTAGGTGCACCATTCTCGCCCTCTGCCGGTTCTCCCACAGCCATTCCAAATAATGGAAATGCATATTCAGGTAAATCTAAAATTTCTTTAACACGACCAACATCATTTCGTAGTGAACCTAAATAAACAATACCATAACCCATATCTTCTGCAGCCAAAGCCATATTTTCAGACACTAAAGCCACATCGATTGCACCTACTAACAACCCTTCTGCTGATTCAAAAGAAGTTTGCATGTCAAAATCAACAGTTTCATTGATTAAATTGTGACGATAATAATCTAAAACAAAGACAAATAAATAGCCATTATCCACAACATATGGCTGGCCTGATACTTCTTTTAATTGTTCTTTAATGTTTAGGTCTTCTACACCAATGATTGAGTATGTTTGTAAATAACTAGACGTTGATGCACTCTGACCTGCTTCTACCAACTTTCTAACTGTGTCATCACTTAGCGGTTTATCTTTAAATTGTCTTACTGAATGGTGTTTTTTCATTAAATCGTAAACATAGTCTGTCATTGTATCCACTCCTTCAATCCTATTGACTACATCGTAACAATTTATTTTTTATTTTGCTTTTATAAAGAATTACTTATCTCTCATAAACCATTTGCATGATGGTCATTTTATAGTTATCATAATAGTAACAATTTTCAGATATTTAAGGAGAGATAGCATGAGCCAAGCAAATAAAGAAGTATCAAACGCCTTATTTCAAGCATATATATCAAAGGAACCTATTGAATTTGTAAGTAACACACACACGCTTACTGAACCTGAAGCTTATCAAACACAAGATGATCTTATTCAGCAAATTCAAGCTGAGAAGCAGGTCCCTATCAAAGGTTATAAAGTAAGTATGACAAGTGCTGCAACTCAAGCCATCGCTAATACTAACGAACCAGCTTACGGTACAATTTTATCTCATCAAGTTGTAGAAAATGGTCATGGCGTATCACTCACTACATTATTTGCGCCACTATTAGAACCTGAAATTATTTTTGAATTAACTGCTGACTTACCTGAAGATGCTGACACGCAAACTATATTAGAAAGTGTGAAAATCGCACCAGGAATCGAAATTCCAGATGCACGTTATAAAGATTGGTTCCCTAATTTTACTCTAGGTGACTTGATTTCTGATAATACTGCTACAGGACTCATCGTAGTGGGCGAACGCATCACACCTCTCGATTATGAAGCATTCGCAGTTATTAATTTAAAATTATTCAAAGATAATCAGCAAATTGAAACTGGTCACTCTAGTGAAGTGCTTGGAAACCCTATTGAATCCGTGAAATGGTTAAATAAAAAATTACATTCTCATGGCAAATCTTTAAAAAGAGGACAATTTATTTCTTCTGGAACCTTTATTTCTCCTTTAAATTTAGAAGAAGGTACGTATACTGCTGACTATGACAAAGTAGGATCAGTCACAGTTAAAGTCATTGATTAAACATACGTTCCAACATTATCCTGAGTCTTAAATAAATTATTTATACACCCTATTCATTATTATTGAACGGAACAATGAAATCTTCATACTATATGTGGTTTCTATTCCGTTCTTTTTATATTTATTTTATTTTGCATGATTAAAAATATATGTTTAGTTGAGAATGAAAAAGGTTAATTGATATTCAGAAGAAATGATAACACCTATTTTTCAAATTAAAAACTAAAACTTAATCACTTCTTCATTTTCTTAACGACGTGTTAAAAAACCTGTTCAAACAATGTTAAAACAGCATTTTATCACTTATAAGTGCATTAAGTTGACGAATAAGAAATAGCATGTAATAATAATACTTAAGAAATTAGAATTATTATAAACAAGCAATTATTATTATGTAGTTCTAATTAATATTCACGATAATCAGGAGGAATTTAAGTTATGTCTTTAATCAATAAAGAAATTTTACCATTCACAGCGCAAGCTTATGATCCTAAAAATGACGAATTCAAAGAAGTAAGCCAAGATGATTTAAAAGGTTCTTGGAGTGTCGTATGTTTCTACCCAGCTGACTTCTCATTCGTATGTCCAACTGAATTAGAAGATTTACAAAACCAATATGACAAATTACAAGACTTAGGTGTAAATGTATTCTCAGTATCAACTGATACACATTTCGTACACAAAGCTTGGCATGATCATTCAGATGCTATCAGCAAAATCCAATATCAAATGATTGGTGACCCTTCACAAACAATCACTCGTAACTTCGACGTATTAGACGAAGAACTTGGATTAGCTCAACGTGGTACATTCATTATTGACCCAGACGGCGTTGTTCAAGCAGCTGAAATCAATGCAGATGGTATTGGCCGTGACGCAAGCACATTAGTAAATAAAATCAAAGCCGCTCAATACGTACGTCAACATCCAGGTGAAGTTTGCCCAGCTAAATGGGAAGAAGGTTCTGAATCATTACAACCAGGATTAGACTTAGTAGGTAAAATTTAAGGAGGCATTAAAGAATGCTTAATGCTGATTTAAAACAACAATTACAGCAACTTTTAGGACTTATGGAAGGCGATGTAGAATTCAGAGCAAGTATCGGTTCTGATGATAAATCTAAAGAGCTTAAAGCACTTTTAGACGAAATCGCTGAAATGTCTGAACACATTACAATCGTAGAAAAAGATTTAAAACGTACGCCAAGTTTCTCAGTTAGCAAACCTGATGAAGAAGCTGGTGTCACATTTGCCGGAATTCCTTTAGGTCATGAATTTAATTCACTTGTATTAGCAATTTTACAAGTTAGTGGTCGTGCCCCTAAAGAGAAACAATCTATCATTGATCAAATTAAAGGTTTAGAAGGTAAATACAACTTCGAGACATACGTTAGTTTAACGTGTCAAAAATGTCCTGATGTTGTTCAAGCATTAAACCTAATGAGTGTTGTTAACCCTAATATCACGCATACGATGATTGATGGTTCTGTATTCCGTGAAGAATCAGAAGATATCATGGCTGTTCCTGCAGTATTCTTAGATGGTGAAGAATTTGGCAATGGACGTATGACTATTTCAGATATCTTAACTAAATTAGGCAGTACACAAGACGCTTCTGAATTCGAAGGTAAAGACCCTTACGATGTTTTAATCATCGGTGGTGGCCCAGCTAGTGGTAGTGCAGCCATTTACACTGCTCGTAAAGGACTACGTACTGGTATTATTGCTGACCGTATTGGTGGCCAAGTTAATGATACTGCTGGTATCGAGAACTTTATCACTGTAAAAGAAACAACAGGTTCTCAATTCTCAGCTAATCTCGCAGCACACATTGATGAATATGACATTGATACAATGACAGGCATCCGTGCTACTAATATTGAGAAGACAGATCAAGCCATCCGTGTCACACTTGAAAATGATGCTGTTTTAGAAACTAAGACTGCTATTATTTCAACAGGTGCAAGTTGGCGTAAGCTTAACATTCCTGGTGAAGATCGTTTAATTAATAAAGGGGTTGCTTTCTGCCCTCACTGTGATGGTCCTTTATTCGAAAATAAAGACGTTGCAGTTATCGGTGGAGGAAACTCTGGTGTTGAAGCTGCTATCGACTTAGCAGGAATTGTTAAACATGTTACTTTATTTGAATATTCATCAGAACTTAAAGCAGACACAGTATTACAAGATCGTTTGCGTTCACTATCAAACGTAGACATTCACACGAATGCAAGAACTGCTGAAGTATTAGGTGAAGATCATGTAACTGGTATTAGTTACGAAGATTTAACTACTGGCGAAATGAAAGAATTAAGCTTAGATGGTATCTTCGTACAAATTGGATTAGTACCAAACACACATTGGATTGGTGACGCAGTAGAATTAAATAACCGTGGCGAAATTGTTATTGATCGTAATAACAATACAAACGTTCCAGGTATATTTGCGGCTGGTGACGTTACTGACCAAAAAAATAAACAAATTATTATTTCTATGGGTGCTGGTGCCAATGCGGCATTAAATGCATTCGATTATATCATTAGAAATTAATTACTATTTAAGGATAGGTGTAAGATCTTTATGACCTTGCTTCTTATCCCTATCAATCACTTAACCTATCAAATATCTTCATATATAACAGAGACCCATGTAAGGGTCTCTGTTTTTGTATGACTTTCATATTATCTATGATAATCTAAACTTATACAGATAAATAACATTGGATGTCTTCTTTATGCATGAATCACTATCCCTAATTTCAGAGGAACAAACGAGTAACTTGAAGCAACTTGTAAATCCACCATCTTATTACAGCAAAGCCGATATGTTGTTTGAACTCGCTTCACAACCTAAAACATTAACGCGACTTTACAATGAGATGAGTCAATCTGAGAAAAATTATATTAGTACTTTTTTAAAAAATGGTGAATCACTCATTCTAATTAATAAGAGAAAATTAAAAAAGTTACCTATTTGTTATAAATATGGCATTGTTACATTTGTAAAAGAAGATACGTTTGTCGTAAATAATCTCATACTAACTATGTTGAACGAAGTGGTTTTAAAGAAAAAGTACCCTGATTTTCCACCAAAAACCATCAGAGAAGAAGATTATGTTATGAAACTTCATGGGCAATATACAGCAATTGAAAAGTATAAAAACGTTTCTCTTAAAGAGGAAATGGCTGAATATAATATGGAAAGTCTAAAAGATATTTGTCGTTCTTATAAAATTAAAGGTTTCTCTAATAAGAAAAAAGCCTCAATTATCGATTTAATAAATGACGCTTTCTTCCGAGATTTTTCAATTTTAAAACAGGAATTCGGACGAATGCCCCGTAGAATACTAGATATCTTTGTAGATACATATAAATCTGGTAAAAATGTTAATACGAATTATGACTTCAATGCATTAAATGCATACTTAAGTATGGATTTCCAGGTCTTAGAAAGACATCTATTTATTTTAAGATTTGATATACGTAGCGAAGTTATTATCATACCACAGGATGTTATGAATCATTTTTCACAATATGTGAATGATATTGGTGGGTTAGATAATCTTTTGCCCGATTTACTGACTATTAATAACGACGTCCCCTTCTTAGATGAAGATGACTATATTGATGAAGAATTGAATCTTTTATTCGATGTAAATAGCGATCATATTAACAAACTTATAGATATGGGCGTTGAAAACATCGATGAGCATGATTTAGAAAAATTATTAAGCGATGAAATTCTAGATTCTACATTTACGAATAGTGTTAATAATTTGTTAAAAGAAGCACATGTTGAATATAAAATAAGCGAAATGAAGGATCAAAATAAAAGTGATAAAGAAATTACCTTATTTAGATTTTATACTGCAGCAACAAATTTATATGGTGTCGTGTCACTGCAATTCGTTTCAAAATTATTAAAACGATTATTAAACACATCCAAATCAAGCAATGAAATTAAATTCCATATTCAATCTTTAAACATGCATCACTTCACAGTTATTAAGCAAGGGTATTTAGTCCATCCAGTAATGGCACATTATATTGACCCAACTTATGTTGAATCATTAGATCTTGATTATTATGAACCAAAGACATTAAAAGAGTTACTTTCTTTCGATGTCCATGAATATTATAAAGCGGACAAAGTGATTAAAGAATTTAAAACGTTCATAAAACACTACTTCACTACTGATGATAAAGAAGAGATACACACGGATATGACTATGTTATTCCACGAATTACGTTCATCTTCAGACTTAGATGAAGCGATTATGGCTATTGAAGTTATGATTGCAGGAGATATGCTGTACCCTATTCCCGAGGATAAACTAACTGAGCAAGTAGAACAGGTTTGGACTCATTTAAGACTTTGGTTTGCAAAAGGTAATACAATAGTAGAAATACAAAATATGTAGATGGATAAATGCCACAAATTGTTCATAGATAATTGTGATTTTAAGCACTTAACATTCAATTATTTTTCAATAAATGATAATCTATTACTATGTAAAATTATAGTTGCGTTACTAATAAAGGAGATTTTAGAAACCTATGAAGAAAAGTTTAATAATAGGTCTCTTTTTATCATTATTACTAACATTAAGTGCTTGTGCACCTAAGGAGAATAATGATTCAACAGACCATCATAGTAATGGTGTTAATGCACCTAAAAATGCTAAAGCGTTGAAAGAGAGCGATATTTTCACTTCCGATAAAAAGAATCAAAAACTAACTGAAGATGAAATGAATAAAGCCATTAAAAAATATTTAGATGTAAATAGTGATATTTTAGATAATAAATATGTAATGCAAAGCCAAATTGACCGTCAAAGTACAGGTCAAACACACGTTACGGATGAACAAGCCAAAAAACTTAGCAACTTATCAAATTTGGCCGTTAAAAACGATATACATTTCAAAGATTTCGTAAAAAACAATACGTTACCTTCTGGTTATAAAGAAAATACGGAGCGAATTATTAACTACTTCCACGCCTTAAATAGTACGATTGCGGATGTAGATAAGAGTATTGAGCAACTTAATTATGAACCTCAAAATACAATTAATGTTGTCGATGTGCCTACGCATTATGCAGGTGATGTGAATGGTAAACAACAAGATAAAATCCAAAAATTCCTAGATGATAAAAATATTAAATCTGACGTATTAGATAAATAAAAAACATACTAAGATTGGGGAGTGGGACAGAATTCTTTTGAATTCGTCGTCCACTCCCAGCTTGCTTTGTTTGTAGAATTTCTTTATGAAATTCTCTTTGCTGGGGCCCCGAACCCCAACCTTGCTTAGCTTGTAAAATCACTTTCGTGATTTTTTGTGTTGGGGCCCCGAACCCCAACCTTGCTTAGCTTGTAAAATCACTTTCGTGATTTTTTGTGTTGGGGCCCCGCCCACCCCCGCAAGGATGACTAGAACTGAGAAAAGCTCGATTTAAGCGCCTTCTCAGTTCAGTCAGCTACTGCGAATGTGCAAAATAGCACCATTATATTATGTATGTCCTAGCCTCTTTTAATTGTTAAACAATTATTTTCATACATATTATATTTCTAAAAAGTACGGCTTACAATTGTCGACATTGTAATCTAATGCTTCATCCTCATCAATCATATTGAAATATGCAAATATACAACGAATAACGACTTGATGTGCTACAATCACAATTGTTTTATCATCATGACGATTCAATTGTTCAAAGAATAGATGAACTCTATGATACACATCTCTATAACTCTCACCCTCAGGCGCTTTTTGAGTGAAACTGTGACGGAAATCTTTATATTCCGGATCATTAAAGTAACGATGATACTTCGCATCATGCATCAACGTATCTTTATACTCGCCCTCAAACACACCAAGTGAACGTTCACGAAGCAATGACGTAATTGTCGTCGGTATCTCATAAGGAAAGATATAGCGATAGGTTTCTTGCGTACGCGTTAAGTCGGATACATAGACGTGATCAATTTGTCTTTCTTTAAAATAACTTTCTAAATTTTGTGCACCCTCAATACCCTTTTTAGTTAGTGGTACATCTAATTGACCACAGAAATAAGCTCTTTTATGTTTGTTGTCATAATTTGATTGTGATTCACCATGTCTAACTAAATATAGTTTCATATACTACAATCCTTTACTTTAATTTAACTACTCTTGCTTAATAATAAATGAATGGATAATCCAATTAAAATGATACCTACCATATAATCGAATGCAGCTTTTATTTTCGGTTGACTGAATAGTAACTTAATATATTGAAATACAAATACACAGAATAAAAACCAAATTAAGATAACGATGATGACAATTATAGATAAAATGGCTACTTGTGACTTTACTTCAATACCACCAGTTGATAGAAATTGAGATAAAACACTCACATAATACAGTAGTGCTTTAGGATTTAAAATAGTGCTTATAAAGCCTTGACGATACGAAGTAAAATAGCTCACATCATCGATGCCAATACGAGTTGTATTAAAATTCATCGACTGACGTGCGGTGCGAATACTTTGTACGCCTAAATACACTAGATAGCACGCACCAAGTATTTTAATGATCAAAAATATGTAATATAAACTTGTAAGGATATATATAATGCCCAACACAGCTAATGACGAATAAATGACATGTGCAGAAGTGATACCTAATGCTGACATTGCCCCATTTACTTTACCCGAATGGATTGTATTTTTCATAACAATTAAAAAATCCGGACCAGGCACTATAATGATAAGTAACGTAATAGAAATAAAGGTTAAGATGCCATCCATATACACACCCACTTCAATTTAATATTATATAGATTATGGCATACTTAAATTGTAAATGTAAGTCTACGGGTAGTCTAAAATTTCAAAAGTAGCACGATCCTTTAGCTTTTAATACTTAACTTAAATACGACTTTTACAAATCATAGGACTAAACGAAATTTTTTAATATTTTAAGTACTTTTCATTGTCATTATGGTCGGTTACATGGTAGTATAAGGGTGTAGTTAAATAATAACTACAAAGTCTTTTATATTCATGAACATAATACTCCTGGGTGACGCCTTAACCCGACGTCACCCTCTTTTTATGCCCAATTTTAATCCCTTTTCCTAGTATTCCTCACAAAATAAACACCGAAATGATAATCATTAGCATTTAAGTAAAATTACTGTCATCATGCATTTTTACATGCTACATTATAACTAAGTAATCACACTTATTGGGGGGAATCAATAATGGAATTGCTAGGCTATAAAATGATTAATGACGAACTCATGGCAACTGTTAAATCTGATCACGGACATATATTTAGATATTCATTTAATATTGAAACACCAGAATATGAAATTTTAGAAGTACTAGAAGAAGTTAATCAACATGTTGATAATGGCAGACATCCATTAGGATGTGAGATTATTAAGAACTATGATTTTGAAGATATTCATAACCATCAGGCTTTAATTAATTAAAATTTCATTAAACTAAAAAAGGGAGCGGGACAGAATTCTTTTGAATT
>NZ_KV838592.1:490685-585540 GCF_001838705.1 Staphylococcus sp. HMSC34C02 | reverse complement strand
TCGTCCGCTCCCATCTTGCTTTACTTGTGGAATTCTCTTTGTTGGGGCACCGCCCACAAGGATGACTAGAACTGAGAAAAGCTCGATTTAAGCGTCTTCTCAGTTCAGTCAGCTACTGCGAATTTGCTAAATAGTATTATTATACTATTTATATCCCAGACTGTTTTAGATATTATTCTTATTTTCTAAGTGCTTTTAAAATTAAAGAAACAACGAAAATAACAATAATTGCACCGATTAGTGCTGGAATGATTGGTACGCCACCCCATACAGGTCCCCAAGTACCTAATAATTTACTACCTACTGCTGAACCGATTAATCCAGCGATGATATTACCGATGATACCACCTGGGATATCTTTACCCATGATCATACCGGCAACCCAGCCGATTAATCCTCCGACTATTAACATAACAATAAAGCCCATATTCAGAACTCTCCTTACATCTTCTATTTTTGTATACTTCTTATATATACCACACGCCAACATGAATAAACATTAAAATTAAATTTTATTATATTTTTAATTAAACTAATATCTAATTGCACTTTAAGTAATATGGATAATTTATAAACACTTATTTACCCTTTACTACAAATACGATTTTCACTCTTAAATTCTATAAAATTTTAATGCATTTTTATAAAAGATTTTCTCTTGTGTCTCTTCATCAAAATGTCCTTCAATTAACTTAATATCTTGTTCATTAAAAGGACGCTTTGCTCGAGTAGAGGGCAAATCAGTACCAAACATAATGGCCTCAGGGTTAATTTCAATTAGTTCCTCAATGGCTTTAATGGGATCTATCTCTATACGTCCAAATCCAGTTGCTTTAACATAAACACCTTGTTTAACTAACGTTTTTAAATCCTCAAAGCCCTCTACAGTCAAGCCGAGATGATCGATTGATACTTGGGGTAATGAGCTTATAATTTCTTGATAGTCTTTTAATTGTTTAGATTCAATGTAAATTTCAGTATGCCAATCAACTAAATCATGTACCCTTTGCGCAAACGTCTTGATAAGCGCTATACCTTCAGACCCACCGCGCTTAACATTAAATCGAATACCTCTAACCCCTTTATCATTTAATCGAAGAATTTCATCGTCAGAGGTCGATGCAGGTAGCTGCGTTATCCCAACAAATTGACCTTGAAGTTGATCTAATGCCGTTATTAAATAATCTTGATCGAACCCTTGAAATGACCCTGATACAATTGCACCTCCTACAACATTTAATTGCTTAGTATGATTTAAATAATCATTAACCTTAAATGATGGGGGGATGTAGCCATTATTCTCTTTAACCGGATAATCAAAGTCAATGATATGAAAATGCGAATCAAATAGTTTCATTATAAATTCCCTCTTTATTTATATTTCTTGAAATAAAGATAACATAATTAATATTTATCAACTAAAAAACTTGATAATTATTGTGAACAGGACTAGTATAGTAAAATAACTTAGGTTATATATAAAAGACTTAAAAAAACTTACTTACAATAAATAAACTTGGAAAGTAAGAAAAAATAATTTAAATTCAAACTTGAATTTTAGGAGGTTATGTTTCATGAGTTCACATACACTTTTTAATTTAAGAACTAAACGAAATCTTGAAATTAACGAATTAACTGAATTAATTAACGAAAAATATGGTACACATTATGAACCCCATCAATTATGGGAATGGGAAAATCACCAACACGAACCTAAGTTTAAAGATGCAATGATTCTTGCAGACTTCTTCGACACGCCTTATCAAATGTTAGTCGAAAGTAAATACAAAGAATATCAACAGCAAATTGACGATATCGATATTCGTTTATAATTTAAAATTATTAAATTCGACTTCGATAAAGAAGTCGGATTTTTTGTGTAGTTAGATGTAATTTTTTCGAAATTTCCTTCTTGTAGGGTTCGATTAACGTACAAATTCCACTCAAAGATATTAAGAAGATTCTATTAAAAAACGTATTTTTATAAAGTCATTAGATATATTCTACAATTCAAAGCACAAAAATAACCCCGTAAGCTTTAGGCCTACGGGGTTTAAACACTAATTATATATTAGTTTTCGTCTTTAACATATGGTAATAAAGCCATATGACGAGCACGTTTGATAGCTGTAGTCAACATACGTTGATATTTAGCTGAAGTACCAGTTACACGACGTGGTAAAATTTTACCGCGTTCTGAGATAAAACGTTTTAATAATTCAGTGTCTTTATAGTCAATGTGTGTAATACCATTTGCTGTGAAATAGCATACTTTTTTACGACGACGTCCGCCTCTTCTTGGTCCACCTGCCATGGTTAATTACCTCCTTTGGAATAAATTTTTATACGTTCATTTTGTTATTAGAATGGTAAGTCATCATCACTAATATCAATCGGTCCGTTTGCGTTTGCAAATGGATTATCAGATTGTTTATTAGTTGATGCATTATTGTTATTATAAGACGTATTTTGTCCTGATTGTTGACCACCAAATCCTTGACCGTAGTCTTGGAAATCATTGTTATTACTTTGATTACGTTGGCCACCATGCGCATTCTTAGGTTCAAGGAATTGAACACTATCTGCTACAACTTCAGTAACAAAGATACGACGACCTTCTTGATTTTCATAACTGCGTGATTGTATGCGACCATCAACGCCAGCTAGACTACCTTTGAATAAATAATTATTCACGTTCTCTGCTTGTCTTCTAAACACAACGACATTGATGAAGTCAGCTTCGCGTTCCCCTTGAGCATTCGTGAAAGTACGATTAACTGCTAGAGTAAATGTCGCTACACTTACGCCTGAGGGAGTGGTTCTGTATTCTGGATCTTTAGTTAAACGACCTACTAATACAACTCTGTTTATCATTAAAACGCCCCCATTACTTTATTACTTATCTTGGTCTTCACGGATAACGATATAACGGATGATATCGTCACTGATTTTAGCTAAACGTTGGAATTCGTCTGTAGCTTTGTTGTTATCAGTTTTAATGCGTACGATGTTATAGAAACCTTCTTTGAAATCTTCAATTTCATAAGCAAGACGGCGTTTACCCCAGTCTTTTTCTTCTAAAACTTCTGATCCTTCTGAAGCTAAGATACCGTTGAAGCGTTCAACAAGTGCTTTTTTAGCATCTTCTTCAATGTTTGGACGTACGACATACATAATTTCATATGTTCTCATTTTATACTTGCACCTCCTTGTGGTCTATGCGGCCTATCGAATACTAACGATAAGCAAGGAATAATTTTCATTACTCACAATCAAGAATTATAGCACAGAGTATTACTTTTTACAATATATTTTATGTATCCTCCGCCTCACTATTTTGTATTGCCTATAACTTAATTTTCTTATATATGAATCGCGTCTTATATAAAGTTGCGAATTAGAACTTTTTATACTAATATCACAACTGCATTTTACATAGTATTATTTCTAAAAAATATAATATCTAAAGGAGAGCTCAAATGTTTAAAAAGGCAACATCATCTATTGCATGTTTAACTATTATGGCGACTTCTGTAGGTGCGTTAAATGCAAACGCTTCTGAGCATTCTGGAGGTAGCCAAAAAGGGACAATGGGGTATGGATATCAACAATATCTTGAAAATAACCCCGACCAACAAGATGCTTCAACAAGTAATCGTTCAACCTTTTCATCAAAATCCAAAGCAGTGACCACACAAAACGGTGAACGTGTATTAGATATTTCAGAGTGGCAAGGCAACTTAACTGACGCCCAAATCAAACAATTAAAACAAGATTATGATTTTATTATTATTCGAGGTCAATATGGCTCCGAATATGTCGATAAATGTTTAGAGAACAATTCAACTTTACTAGATAACAATAATATGAAATTTGGTGTATACTCATACAGCATGTATGAAAATGCCGATGACGCTCGAAATGAAGCACAAACGCTTTATAATCGTGCGCCTAAAGCATCATTCTATGTTAATGATTTTGAGCAAAATTCCATTACTTCTGGTGATGCTGACACTGCCACAAAATCTTGGGCAGATGAAATGCGACAACTTGCTGGAAATAAAAAAATATTATTTTATTCTTATGAGAACTTTATGATTAACAATGTTCCTAACGCAGTGAGTGCTTATGATGGTTATTGGTTAGCAGCATATCAAACACAAGAACCTAATAGAGAGAAAGTATTATGGCAATACACTGATCATTACTATGCACCAGAGTTAAACCAAAATGTTGATGCGAATTACTTAGATGCCAATGTTACGGCTGATTGGTTTATTGATTAAAAATACATACATAACACTTTATTTTTACGAACACTTGTTCTATAATGAAGTCGAGGTGTAAAATATGCAATTAGATTTAGATTGGAATAAAGATTTTCAAGAATTTCAAGAAGTCTTAAATTGCGGTATCAATCCAGAATGGTTATATTGTGCGAAAGCCAATATGATTCTCGAACCTGCTTATACTGGAGAAGGTAAACAGTTTTTTAGCACCAAAGACATTATTGAAGCAAGTAAAGTTATACCGTTCTTTTAAGATATAAATGAAACAAATGATATAAAAAAAGCAATGTAAGTCTCTTGTCACTTAAGCTAAGCGAAACTTACATTGCTTTTTATTTTACTCACATAATCCGTTGAGAAATGATTAAACGTTAAATCTGAAGTGCACGATATCGCCATCTTGCATAATGTATTCTTTACCTTCTAAACGTTGTTTACCCGCTTCTTTAGCACCTTGTTCGCCACCATGTTCTACATAGTCATCATAACTAGTCACTTCAGCACGAATAAATCCACGTTCAAAGTCAGTATGAATAATACCTGCACATTGTGGTGCTGTCATACCTTGTCTAAATGTCCAAGCTCGTACTTCTTGTACACCTGCAGTAAAGTATGTTGATAAGCCTAATAAATCATATGTTGTTCTGATAAGTACATCTAATCCTGGTTCTTCAATACCTAAATCTTCAAGGAACATCGCTCTATCTTCGTCATCTAATGTAGCAATTTCTTCTTCAATTTTCGCGCTAATAACGATAACTTCAGAATCTTCTTTCGCTGCATATTCACGAATTGCTTTTACTTTATCATTATCTTCGTCACCAATTTCATCTTCACCGACATTGGCAATATATAACATTTTTTTAGATGTTAGTAGTTGCGCTTGGTTAACGTATTTTTGATCTTCATCATTGAAGTCTATACTACGTACAGGGTCGCCGTTTTCAAGTGCTTCTTTAATTCTAGAGAGAATTCTCATTTCCATTTCAGCAGTTTTATCTTTTTGACGTGCCATTTTTTCAATTCTAGGCAAACGTTTTTCGACAGATTCTAAATCTGCTAACACTAACTCCATATTGATGACTTCAATATCATCTAATGGGTTGACGCGACCTGATACGTGTGTAACGTTTTCATCATCAAACGCACGTACAACTTGGCATATCGCATCTACTTCACGGATGTGTGAAAGGAATTTGTTTCCTAAACCTTCACCTTTAGAGGCACCTTTTACAATCCCTGCAATATCTGTAAATTCAAATGTCGTTGGAATTGTTTTTTTAGGTTCAACCATTTCTGTTAATTTATTTAAACGTGTATCTGGCACTTCTACGATACCTACGTTTGGATCAATTGTTGCGAACGGATAGTTAGCGGCTAATGCTCCCGCTTTTGTTATTGCGTTAAATAAGGTAGATTTACCTACGTTTGGTAAGCCTACAATCCCTGCTGTTAAAGCCATTAATCATTCTCCTAACCTTCAGTATCTTGATTTGATACTAATATTTTCTTTATTTTTTTATTGAACGTTTGACGTGGAATCATAATACTTCGTTGGCAATTCTCACATTTGATACGAATATCAGCACCCATACGAATGATTTTAAATCGATTAGTTCCACATGCATGTTGCTTTTTCATCTCTACTATATCATTTATTCCATAATTTGACGTCATGAAATTACCCCTCAATAATAATTAAGATTTGCCTTGTTGATTATTATTTTTAATGTAAATTGGTTGTGGTAATTTAATACCTTCTTGGACAAACACTCTTTGAATTTCTTTACGTAATATTCTTGAGCCAGATGCACCTTCACCAGGAATCGTTTCAGCAGATATTCTAAACGTTACTTTCGTTTCATCTAACGAATCAATACCTTCCACGACTGGATCAGTAATAAATAAGTAATATTTACTACGCATTGCTGTAAATAATTTATTTAGACGTTTTTCAACTTTATCTAAATTTTCTTCCACAGATACTGGAATTTCTACTATAGAGAATCCATTGGTAATAGAGAAATTCGTAATTTCGCCCATACTACCATTTGGTAATATGGTTAATTCACCTGTAATAGTATTAATACGTGTTGATCTTAAGCCGATAGATTTCACAGTTCCTTCTGCTACAGTTGTACCACCGCTATTGATTTTAACATAGTCACCAACGTCGAATTGATTTTCAAATATGATAAAGAAGCCTGTAATAATATCTTTTACGATGGTTTGCGCACCGAAACCAACAGCTAAACCAACGACCCCAGCACTCGCGATGATACCTTCAACACTAATTCCAAATTTACTTAAGATGGTAGTAATCACAATAAACCATACGATGTAACTCACTACGTTTTGAACTAGTGAAATTAATGTTCGAGAACGCTTTTTATTTCCTTTGCTACTACGGTTTTGTATTTTAAATGCTTGTTCAATTGCTTTATTTAATATTGCTATAACAATCAACGCAACAATAATATATATGAGAATTAATGCTATTTTGATAGCTAAATTCTCATATGTTTCTATCTTTGTTAATGGTTCAAATAATGAAGACAATACATTTTTAACCTGATTCATATAATAGCAACCTCCCTATTTAACTATTTTATAATTTAATTATTATACGCATTTATTGCACAATATGTATCCGTCTTAAGCTTTACTTTCAATATTATTTTCTCTCTAAAGCTTAAAATGTAACATAACTTTGCTCACTAACTCAAAGATCCCATTCTAACAGTACATTTGGATATGTACCATTAATCTTCATTAAGTTGTTGAATGAGTCGCTGAAACGCTTCTTTTGATTTAAATTCAAATGTTATTTTACCTGTATTTTTACGCGTTGAAATCTCTACTTTAGTGCCAAATTTTTCTTTTAATAGACGTTCTTGTTTTTGAATGAATTTGGGTTTCATTGGCGTTGGTTCTTTACTTTCTTTAGACTGCCGGCCGTCTTGCAGTTCATTTACAACTTGTTCAAGATACCTAACGCTCCACTTTTCACGTATTGCTTGTTGACTTATCTTCTTCATCTTACTAACATCTTTAATTCCTAGTAATGTCCGTCCATGCGCACCGGATAACGCACCTTCTTTGACTTGCTTTGAAACATCTTGTGGCAAATTCAACAATCTCAACATATTAGCGATGTAAGGTCGTGATTTACCTAATCGCTCAGCTACTTTTTGTTGCGTTAATCCTAAATCTTTCATCAAACGTTGATAGCTCTCCGCTTCTTCAATAGCATTAAGATCTTCTCGTTGTAAATTTTCGATAATCGCTAATTCCATCATGTCCGAATCAGATAATTCTTTGATAATTGCTGGTATTTCAGTTAACCCTGCTAATTGAGATGCTCTAAATCGCCTTTCGCCAACCACGATATAGTAACCTTGTACAGTTTGGCGTAATACAATGGGTTGTAAAATACCGTGTGTCTGTATGGACGTTGCTAAATCGCTTAACTTTTCATCATCAAAGGTTTTGCGAGGTTGGTATGGATTGGCTTTAATTTGAGAAATATCAACGTTTTGAATTTGTTCATTTTGACTTAAGGCCAATCGTTCATCTTGTTTATGATCCACTATCTTTCACCCCTTTCAATCAACATTTACTAAACATTTAATACTTTATCTTTGCACTAGGCTTAATGCGATTACATCAAACTCACTTACCTTCTCATTATAACTATTATGGCACGCATTTGATTAGCACTTATCTATTTTAAAAAATATAGAATAGGTTTAACAAGTAGATAAGGTCGATGAAATAAAAAATAATTTTTTATGTGCGCCTATCATGATGTTATCAATGCTTTAAGCGTTTTCTGATTTGACTTTATAATCTTAATTTTCAGAAAAGTTGTTGACAAATATGACTTAGGTCTGTAAGCTATGAATTAACTTAAAAAAACACAAATTACACACTGTAATAAGGAAAGTAGAATTTACACTGCTAATACAGAGAGTCTCCATAGCTGAGAAGAGACATTGAAAGAAAGTTTGAAAATGGCCTTTGAGTGTTGATGCCAATACGAGGTGTCAACGGGTTCGCCCGTTATAGCGATACAGTATTAACATTTATTGTTTAATGGCGTACTGGAATTCTAGACGTCGCTATTCATCGTTAATACTCATTTACTTGTAATCAAGTTAAATGAGTTTTTTAATGAGCACTTTCATTTATCCGAAGTTTCAGATAACGAATGGATTAGCGTCTACCATCTCAGTACACGTTATTCACATAATGGCGTACTGTTTGAGGTTACTTTAGCAATAAAGTAATAAACAAAGGTGGTACCGCGAAACAAGCTTTCGTCCTTTACATCCGATACATATCGGGTTTAAAGGACGGAAGCTTTTTTTATTGGATTATAAATGAATGGAGGATTTGACATGAAAGATACACAATTAGCACAAATATCATTAACTAAAGATGTTACTGGCGCAATAGCCAATCCGATTTATTTGTCTACCGCATATCAACATCCTCACCTTGGTCAGTCAACAGGCTACGACTATACAAGAACTAAGAACCCAACACGTTCTGCATTTGAGGAATCCTTCGCGAAATTAGAAGGTGGTATTGCTTCGTTTGCTACGTCAAGTGGCATGGCTGCAGTACAGCTCATTTGTAACTTGTTTCAACCAGGTGATGAGATATTAGTCGCCTTCGACTTATACGGTGGTACATTCAGATTATTTGATTTTTACGAGAAACAATATGGTATCAAATTTAAGTATGTCGACTTTTTAAATTATCAGGAAGTCGTTGACAGTATTACACCAAATACGAAAGCACTTTTCATAGAGCCCATTTCGAATCCACAAATGATTGAAATTGATGTTGAACCGTATTACATCTTGAGTCAAAAGCATCATCTGTTAACTATTATCGATAATACATTTTTAACACCGTATCTATCTACTCCTTTAGAGGAGGGTGCAGACATCGTGCTTCATTCAGCAACCAAATACATTGGCGGTCACAACGATGTGCTCGCAGGTGTTGTAACAGTGAAAGATGAAGCGTTAGCCGAACAACTTGGACAATTGCATAATATGATTGGTGCAACATTGTCCCCTATTGATAGTTATTTATTACAGCGTGGTTTAAAAACACTACATTTACGTATTGAACGGTCAGAAGCAAATGCTAAGAAATTAGCTGAACGATGTAAAGTTTCAAATGCTATAGATGAAGTTCTATACAGTGGAAAAACGGGCATGTTAAGTTTACGCCTAAACAAAGACTTTAGCGTTGCTAAATTTTTGAAAAATTTAGAAATTTGTATTTTTGCAGAAAGTTTAGGTGGGACCGAAACATTTATCACTTTCCCATACACACAAACACATGTCGATATGCCTGATGAAGAAAAAGATAAACGTGGCATAGATGAATATCTCATACGCTTATCCATAGGTATTGAGGATTATAACGATATTGAGTCAGATATTTTACGCGCACTGGAGAATTCTAAAGTAGGAGTGATTTCATGACCTTATCAAAAGAAACTGAAGTTATTTTTGATGAACATAGAGGTGTTGATTACGATTCAGCTAACCCACCGCTTTATGACTCTTCAACATTTCACCAACAGGTACTCGGTGGCAATGCAAAATTCGATTATGCCAGAAGTGGTAATCCCAACCGTCAACTTCTTGAGGAGAAATTGGCAAAGCTTGAAGGTGGCAACTACGCATTTGCATATGCGTCAGGTATTGCTGCAATATCAGCGGTGCTATTAACACTAAAAGCAAATGATCATGTGATTCTTCCTGACGATGTATACGGCGGTACATTCAGACTTACCGAACAAATTCTCAATCGCTTTAATATTCAATTTACGACAGTTAATGCCACACACACTGAGGAAATTGAACGAGCGATTCAACCTAACACTAAACTCATCTACGTTGAAACACCATCGAATCCGTGTTTCAAAATTACAGATATACGTGCCGTCGCATCGATTGCGAAACGTCATCAGTTACTTTTAGCAGTGGACAATACATTCATGACTCCATTGGGTCAATCCCCACTTGCACTTGGTGCTGATATTGTTGTTCACTCAGCTACTAAATTTTTAGGTGGACACAGTGATATTATCGCTGGTGCTGCCATCACAAATCGCAAAGACGTCGCAGATGCATTATATCTTTTACAGAATGGGACTGGCACTGCATTATCAGCACATGATAGTTGGACGTTAGCCAAACATTTAAAAACATTACCCGTTCGCTTTAAACAATCAACAGCTAATGCAGCGCAACTTGTCACATTTTTAAATGAAAGAAAAGAAATTGCCGAAGTATATTATCCAGGGAACAGTTCATTACACTTGTCACAAGCAAATAGCGGTGGTGCCGTCATCGGTTTCCGATTAAAAGATGAAACGAAGGCACAAGATTTTGTGGATGCCTTAACGTTACCTCTCGTTTCCGTTAGTCTCGGAGGTGTTGAGACCATTTTATCTCATCCTGCCACAATGTCACATGCTGCTGTTCCTGAAGATGTTCGAAATGAACGTGGCATTACCTTTGGCTTATTCCGATTAAGCGTAGGTCTAGAACAACCTCAAGAATTAATTGCTGACCTTAACTACGCATTAAAGGAGGCTTTCAATGAGTCGATTATTGAATCAATTACAGAACAACGTTTTAGTAGCTGATGGTGCAATGGGAACAATCCTCTATTCAGAGGGACTCGATACATGTCCAGAAGCATATAACTTAACACATCCGGAGAAAGTAGAGTCAATACATCGTTCTTATATAGAGGCCGGTGCTGATATCATCCAGACGAATACGTACGGTGCTAACTTTGAAAAGCTTAAACGCTTTGGCTTAGAACATAAAGTGAAGGATATTCATAAAGCAGCTGTAGCTATTGCGAAACGTGCGGCACAACCGGACACTTTCATACTTGGTACGGTAGGTGGTTTTAGAAGTTTACAACAAGAGGAGTTGCCTTTGTCCACCATTCAATACCATGCTGAAAATCAAATCGATACACTCGTTGAAGAAGGTGTTGATGGGTTATTATTCGAGACTTACTACGATTTAGAAGAACTTACAAACATCGTTACAACAACACGTCGTAAGTACGATATTCCAATCATTGCTCAACTCACCGCTTCAAATACGAATTACTTAGTCGATGGAACCGAAATTAATCAAGCGTTACAACAATTAGTTGCTTGTGGTGCCAATGTTGTAGGCCTTAATTGTCACCACGGTCCACATCACATGCAACGTTCATTTTCACATATTGCGTTACCAGAGAACGCATACCTATCATGTTATCCAAACGCGAGCTTACTGGATATCGAGAATAGTGAATTTAAATATAGTGATAACGCACAATATTTCGGTGATGTTGCGCAAGAACTCATAAATGAAGGTGTACGGTTGATTGGTGGTTGTTGTGGCACAACACCACAACATATTGCTTATATCAAATCATCCGTCAAAGATTTGAAACCTGTTACCAATAAAAAAGTAATTCCAATTAATCGCCAAACGAATCGAGCAGTGACGCGTACGTATAAACATAACTTAACGACAAAGGTTAAAAATGGACCGACAGTCATTGTCGAACTCGATACACCGAAGCATTTAGATACAGATCTTTTCTTTGAAAATATCGGCAAACTCGATGAGGCCAAAGTTGATGCAGTAACGCTAGCTGATAATTCACTAGCTACCGTGCGTGTTAGCAATATTGCAGCGGCAAGTATTATACGCCAACGTTACGATATTGAGCCACTCGTACACATTACATGTCGAGATCGTAATTTAATCGGCTTGCAATCACATCTACTTGGCTTATCACTTATCGGCGTTAACGAAATTTTAGCAATTACAGGCGACCCGTCAAAGGTAGGTCATCTACCCGGTGCCACAAATGTCTACGATGTCAATTCAAAAGGATTAACCGAATTAGCATTAAGATTCAATCAAGGTATTAACACGGATGGTGATGCGCTGAAGAAACATACAAACTTCAACATCGCTGGTGCATTTGACCCTAATGTACGTAAACTCGACGGTGCGGTCAAACGCCTTGAGAAAAAAGTAGCTGCAGGCATGAATTACTTCATTACGCAACCTGTATACAGTAAAGCAAAAATCAAAGAAGTATACGAGGCGACGAAACATCTGAATGTCCCTCTATTTATAGGTATCATGCCTATCGCAAGCTATAATAACGCACTTTTCCTACATAACGAAGTGCCTGGCATTAAAATGTCTGAAGACGTATTAAGCCAATTTAAAGCAGTAAAAGATGATAAAGAAAAAACTAAAGCATTAAGTTTGAGACTCTCTAAAGAATTGATTGATACAGTGCATGAGTACTTCAATGGTTTATACATCATCACACCGTTCCAACGTATCGATTATTCATTAGAACTCGCAGCGTATTCTAAAGCAATTACCCAAAACAAGGAGGCAATATCATGACAACAATTACAACTTCAAATTTAGGATTCCCAAGATTAGGTAGAAAAAGAGAGTGGAAAAAAGCCATCGAAAGCTATTGGGCTAAAAAAATTGATAAAGCAGAATTAGATCAAACGTTAAGTGATCTTCACAGAGAAAATTTATTATTACAAAAGCATTATAATTTAGACAGTGTACCTGTCGGTGACTTCTCACTATATGACCACATTCTCGATACATCATTACTATTCAACATCATTCCTGAACGTTTCCAAGGTCGCGAAGTCAATGATGATTTATTATTTGATATTGCACGTGGTAATAAAGAACATGTAGCGAGCGCTTTAATTAAATGGTTCAATACGAATTACCATTATATCGTGCCAGAATGGGATAACGTTGAACCTAAAGTGAATCACAATGTATTATTAGATCGCTTTAATTATGCAAAATCACTTAACGTCAATGCGCATCCTGTCATCGTAGGACCAATTACGTTTGTGAAATTGTCTAAAGGTGGTCATCAATCTTTCGAGGAGAAAGTTCAAACACTTTTACCATTATATAAAGAAGTGCTTCAAGCACTCGTTGATGCTGGCGCAGACTATATCCAAGTGGATGAACCAGTATTAGTAACAGATGAGAGCGCAGCCTATGAAGCGATTACAAGAGAAGCCTATAACTACTTTGATATAGCAGGCTTAGCAGACAAATTAGTCATTCAAACTTACTTTGAGCGTGCCAATGTTAAATTCTTAAGTTCATTACCAGTAGGTGGCTTAGGATTAGACTTTGTACATGATCACGGTTATAACTTACAACAAATTCAAGCAGGTGACTTCGACGCATCTAAAACATTATATGCTGGTATTATTGATGGCCGTAACGTTTGGGCAGCAGATATCGAAGCTAAGAAACAATTAATTGAATCATTACAAGCCTATGCGAAACATATCGTTATCCAACCGTCATCATCTTTATTACATGTACCAGTATCATTAGATGATGAAACATTAGATGAATCTATTGAAGACGGCTTAAGTTTCGCTACTGAAAAGTTAGACGAATTAGACGCACTACGTCGCCTATTTAATCATAACGACAGTGCGAAATATGATGAATTCAAAACACGTTATGAACGTTTCCAAAGTCAATCATTCAAAAATCTTGAATATGATTTTGATAGCGTACCAACAAGCCGTAAGTCACCTTTCCCTGAGCGTAAAAAAGCACAAGACGCACGTTTACACTTACCTGACTTACCAACAACAACGATTGGTTCATTCCCACAAACTCAAGAAGTACGTAAATATCGTGCTGATTGGAAAAATAAACGTATCTCAGATGAAGCTTACAACGATTTCCTAGAAAGTGAAATTGCACGTTGGATTAAAATTCAAGAAGATATCGGTCTAGATGTACTCGTTCATGGTGAGTTCGAACGTAATGACATGGTTGAATTCTTCGGTGAAAAACTACAAGGCTTCTTAGTCACTAAGTTCGGCTGGGTACAATCATACGGTTCACGTGCCGTTAAACCACCAGTGATTTACGGAGATGTCAAATGGACTGAGCCATTAACAGTCAAAGAAACGGTATATGCACAAAGTTTAACTGACAAACCTGTTAAAGGTATGCTAACCGGTCCAGTAACGATCTTAAACTGGTCATTCGAACGTGTCGATGTGCCACGTAAAGTCGTTCAAGATCAAATTGCTCTAGCGATTGATGAAGAAGTATTAGCGTTAGAAGAAGCGGGTATTAAAGTCATCCAAGTAGACGAACCAGCTTTACGTGAAGGTTTACCATTACGTTCTGAATACCATGAACAATATCTTGCAGATGCAGTCAATTCATTCAAATTAGCAACTTCTTCAGTCCAAGATGAAACACAAATCCATACGCATATGTGTTATTCTCAATTTGGTCAAATCATTCATGCCATCCATGAGTTAGATGCTGATGTTATTTCAATTGAAACATCACGTAGTCATGGTGATTTAATCAAAGACTTTGAAGATATCAACTATGATTTAGGTATTGGGTTAGGTGTATATGACATCCATAGTCCACGTATCCCTACTGAAGATGAAATTGCTACAGCAATCGATCGTTCTCTACAACAAATTGACCGTTCATTATTCTGGGTTAACCCTGACTGTGGCTTAAAAACACGTAAAGAAGAAGAAGTTAAAGACGCTCTAACTGTACTTGTAAATACCGTTCGCAAAAAACGCGAAGCAAATAACCAAAACAAACCCGCATAGGGGAGCTGTACAGAAATCACTTGTAATTTCGTCGTACAGCCCCGGCACAGTTGACTAGAACTGAAGCGAGCTTTTCTAAAGCGATGGGTCAGTTCAGTCAGCCACTGCCAAAACTAACATAGAATAACTATTACTATTGGAGGTATGAAACATGCCAAACTATCCATTATGGAACCAATTAAATCAACTGAAAGAAGCAACTTGGGTGGATTTAACACATACCTTTGACCCAGAAATACCTCGCTTTAGTGAATTTGAAAAAGGTGAAGTTTCGACACTCTTTACCGTTAAAGAACATGGGTTTTACGTGCAACGTTGGAATATTGTCACACAATATGGCACACACATTGATGCCCCTATTCACTTTGTTGAGAATAAACGTTACTTAGAAGATTTAGACTTAAAAGAATTAGTATTGCCCCTTATTGTCTTAGACTTTTCAAAAGAGGCTGCAGAAAATGCTGACTTCATCGTCACACGTGACCATTTAGAGACATGGGAAGCGAAACATGGGCGTATTGAAGACGGTACGTTTGTCGCTTTACGTACAGATTGGTCAAAACGTTGGCCAGATATTGAACAATTTGAAAATAAAGATGCTGAAGGTAATCAACATTTACCAGGTTGGGGTTTAGATGCCTTGAAGTTCTTAATCGAAGAACGTGGTGTGAAATCAATCGGACATGAAACTTTCGACACAAATGCGTCAGTGGATACTGCTAAAAATGGAGATATCGTTGGAGAACGTTATATTCTTGGACAAGACACATTCCAACTTGAATTGTTAACGAATTTAGACCAATTACCAACGCGTGGTGCGGTCATTTACGCAATTAGTCCGAAACCCAAAGATGCACCTGGATTCCCAGTACGTGCATTTGCGATTAAACCTTAATCAATGACACGTTTTAGGCTTGATATTGAGCGATCAAAGCCAAAACTTTCCTAATATTATAAAAATCCTGTCACATCAACCGTTACGCGTAAGTGCCGGTATGTGGCAGGATTATTTTATTGATACGTTTTTATAATATTGATAATGTCTTCATGAATATCTGGATGTGCAATAATTGCACCCTTAACGTGATTTAAATCGATAGCATTGCCTTGAATATCTGTCACAATTAGTCCTAACTCTTTCGCATATAATAATTGCGCACTCATGTCCCATAGATTTGCGCCCATATCGATACTTGCTCCGAAATCCCCTGTAATTGTTCGCAACGCACCAATGCCACCAGCACCAATAAATCGAAAGCCATGTGATTTTGAAATCAATGCCTTTAATAACTCGGAACGCGCACGTTTTGGATCAATAGAAATCAACGCATCTTTGAGGTGATGATACGTGTCTACACGTAGTGGCACGCCATTAACCGTCACACCTTTACCCTTTACAGCTTTATATAATTTTTGTTGATAAAATTCATATGTATAGGCTAGTAAAGGCTCGCCATCATAGAATAAACTTACTATTAAACAATAATCTTTATGTTGTTTCACAAGATTCGTTGTACCATCAATAGGATCTATCGCCCAAGCATAGCCACGGTACATATCAACCTCATGATTGCTTTTTTCTTCACCCATAATCTGATGTTCTGGATAATATTCTTTGATAAGTTGAGTGAAATCAGCTTGAACTTCCTTGTCGATATTCGTCACTAAATCTAAATCATGCTTTTTTGTTTCAACCGCCACATCATTCAACATCATATCAACCTTACGTGCAATATGTGCTATCCATGCTTCAATACGACAATCAATCTCTTGAATTGCGCACATTTTTTATCACCTCTTACTTTCTTATCTAAAAACTAATTTTTTAGATTTAACATTATCCTTTATATAAATATACCTAAGATTCGTTAACCTATTAAGTTCTTATATGAAGTTTATATATTTTTTCTAATAAAACATCTATTAAATACGCTGCCATTTAGTCATTTTCTTTAATAAGACTATCGTATCACTTGATTGACAAGCACGTTTAACGGGTAGACGCTTAATAGTCAATTCTTTAAACATGTGGGAGGAAACGCAAATGAGTAATAAAACAGTCTATGATGTGATTGATACTGGTGTAAACTACTTACTGTCCGTTTATGATAATTGGAACATTGAGGAAGTATTAGATAAAGACAATGATGTATTTCCAAATACGCTACATTGGCAATTTGGCCATGTCTTAACAATCTTTGATTCAGCTTTATCGATGGGTGCCCAAAATGCGGTAGATATCGACAAATATACTACATTATTTGGTTATGGTTCTAGTCCTGCTAACTGGGATGGGCAAGACGTTCCATCAATTGAATCTATTAAAGAGGACTTACAAACGATTCCAGATCGCGTACGTCAACTAACTGACGAGCAACTCTCTCAAGCATTAGACCAACCGATTGCTGGTTGCAAAACGGTGAACGAATTACTAGTATTAAATGCCATTCATGTCCCATTACATGCGGGTAAAATTGAAGAAATGGCTCGTGTTCTGAAACAAGACCACTAATTTAAACGCCATATTATATAAATTGAAGGGGTACGTATGAACATTATTGCGAACAGTATTTTTGTAGAGAATCAAGAAGAAGCCTTACAATTTTATACAAATATTCTAGGCTTTGAAAAGAAAATTGACGAACCTGTAGGCGGAGGTTTTAGATGGCTCACTTTAGTGTCCCCTAATCAACCAGAAGCTGCCCAATTGGTCTTAGAACCCAATGGTAATCCGATTGCAGGTGACTATCAACAGCGTCTATTTGAAGCCAACATACCTATTACCATGTTTGGCGTGGACAATGTACAACAAACGTATGACACATTAACGCAAAAAGGGGTTCATTTTACCGTTGAACCGACGACAATGGGTAGCGCTAAAATGGCCATTTTTGATGATACATGTGGTAATTTAATTCAAATTATAGAACAAAAATGACCTCATAGGATGCATATTGATGCATCCTATGAGGTCTATTTTAATGAAAAGGAAGTCATACATTATGATTTATAATTGAAATCAGGAATGTTATGCCAACGTTCTTTAAAATAATGTGCAATCGCTTTAGGTTTACGGTCGCGTGTGAAGATACCTTTCTTATTACCTTGAACACGAATGATACCATTTGATGTTTCAAAATCTGCGAAATTCCATGTCTGTTCACCGATAAATTGTGGGTATTTATCCATAATTTCATGGTTCGCTTTATAGTAATTCAATTGATATTCTTCCGTAAACATTTGATCATCAATCGCATGCATACCTGCAACGGTATCAGCACCATATTCTGTGAACATAATTGGCTTGTTAGGTTGTCGTTCAGACCACTGTGCTAATTCTTTATCCAGTGCTTTTTTCGCACTTGCTAAATCTGCAGATTGCGTATACCAACCGTAATAGCGATTTAAGCATAATACATCAACTAAATCTTGCACTTCACATACATCAGGTTGTGCCATTAAAATGGTAACAATTGTAACAGGTCGTTTCTGTGGATCTTTACGTTTCGCTAATTCCACAAATGGTTCAAAATAAGCTTTTGCGCCTTTTTCATTAGAAGCAGGTTCATTAGCGATTGACCACATAACTACGCACGCATGGTTCTTATCTCTTTCAATCAAACCTTCTATGACTTCTTTATGCGCTTGATGTGTATCAATCTCTTTCCAAGTATCATGTTCTAATTGGCCACCTAAAGCCACCATAAAGTTAAGATGTACACCGACCGCTGTCGTTTCATCGATCACAACGATACCTTGTTCATCCGCTAGACGCATCATTTCTTCGGAATATGGATAATGCGCTGTTCTGAAAGAATTGGCACCAATCCATTTCATCAAATTAATGTCCATTACATTGGCTGCCTCATTTAAGCCACGCCCACTATAAAATGTATCTTCATGCTTACCAAATCCTTTGAAATAAAACGGTTTATTATTGATAAGGAATTGACCATCTTTTACTTCTACAGAGCGAATACCAAATCGTTCTGTATATACATCAACAACCTCGCCGTCATTCAGAAGTTCAACTTTCATATGATAAAGATACGCATTAAGTGGCTGCCATAAATGTGGATGATCAATAGACATTGCACCTTCAGCTTCATTGTTCTGAGTAACAACTTGTCCATCTTCATCTATAATCGTTACGCTAATTCGATCAATATCTGAGCGGTTTCCGTGAACATCCACTTTATAATTCACTATACTTTCTCCACTTTGTTTAACTTCTGGGTTAATCACAATATCCTGAATATATGTTTGAGGTGTTGTATATATTTTTACAGGGCGATGAATGCCTGCGTAATTAAAGAAGTCAAAGTTTGGCGTGTTAACTGGCGTAACCGTTCCATCTTCATCAACACGTTCACTATAATTACCTACCGGCAATGTGCTATGCGTCAGTATATTGTTGACCTTAACCGTTAATCGATGACTACCTGTTGTAGCGATTTCCGTAATATTCACTTCAAATGGTAGAAAGCCGCCTGAATGTGTCACGATTTCCTTACCATCTAAATAAACCGTCGCATGATGCGTTACTGAACCAAATCTTAATACAATACGTTCACCTTTGAGGTGCTTTGGAATCATAATCTCACGTTCATAGTAAACGTCGCCAACGTGTTGTCGAATACTTTGAATCACACCTTGATCATTATAAGAACCTGGTACAGCCATTACATCTTCTGTATCTAAAGCTTGACTTACGTCGACATGTTCTTTATAGCCTACTAATTTAAATTTCCATATACCAGACACGTCTAATAATTGTCTGGTTTCTGTATTAATTGGGTATAACATCTTCATTCCTCCTTATATTACACACCTGAATATGCGTTAAAGCCACCATCTACTGGTAATACAACACCATTAACAAAGCTTGACGCCTCTTTACTAACTAGGAATAATAATGCACCTACCAATTCTTCCGGTTTACCGAAACGTTCCATTGGCGTAGCATTAATAATTTTTTCAGAGCGCGCTGTATAACTGCCATCTTCATTTAGTAGTAATGCTTCGTTTTGTTTTGTTAGTAAAAAGCCTGGGGCTATGGCATTTACTCTAATATTTGTTTTAGAGAAATACACACTTAGCCATTGTGTGAAATTACTAATTGCTGCTTTTGCACCACTATAAGCTGGAATTTTTGTAAGTGGGGTAAAGGCATTCATTGATGAAATATTAATAATCGTTGCGTCTGCTTTATCTAACATATCCGTTGCGAAAACTTGTGACGGAATAAATGTACCTAGGAAATTAAGATCCATTACGAAGCCAACACTTTCTTCATCTAAGTTGAAGAATGTTTGTTTATCTTGATCTAAGTCACCTTCAAAGCGTTCGTCATCTGTAGTACCTTTAGGCGCATTACCGCCTGCACCATTTATTAAAATATCGACACTACCGAAAGTATCATTGACTTCCTGTTTAATTCGTTTCATGTCTTCTTTATTTGTTACATCGCCTAGAAATACTTGAGATTCTCCGCCGAGTGCTTTTATTGTTTCAACTAAGCCACTTGCATCCTCTCTAAGGCCAACCATCGCAACTTTAGCGCCACTTTGTGCTAAGGCAGTAGACATCGCACTGCCAATGACACCTGTTCCACCTGTAATGACAACGACTTTATCTGTTAAATCAATATCGAATGGTAATTTCATAAGTTCATTTCTCCTTTTTTATTTGTTATTCTTACTAACCGCTTCATATAAACCGTTTAAATAAGTTGCGCCTAACGCACGATCATATAATCCATACCCTGGTTTACCTGTTTCGCCCCAAATCATACGTCCATGGTCTGGTCTTATAGGGCCATGATAGTCGAAACTATGCAAAGCTTTAACGACTTCATACATGTCGATTGAACCTTTTTCAGATAAATGTGCAGATTCTTGGAACGATTTATCGCCAATTAATTTAACATTACGTGCATGTACAAAGTTGACGCGGCCTTTCTCGCCAAAGTAACGTAACATGTCAACGAAGTCATTTCTGCGATCAGCACCTAATGAGCCAGAGCACATCGTTAAACCATTGTATTTAGAATCATACAAGTTAATAAAGCGCTCTAAATTTTCTTTGTTAGTGATAATACGTGGTAAACCAAAGATATTCCATGGTGGATCGTCCGGATGTATCGCCATCAGAACATCTTCCTCTTCAGCAACCGGTATTACTTTTTGGATAAAGTAATTTAAGTTGTCCCATAGCGTTTCTTCATCTACTTCTTTATAATCATCAAATAATTGTTTTAAATCTTCTTTCGTATAACTTGAATCCCATCCTGGCAATGATAATTCACCACTTAATGGATTCATTTTCTCAACATCTTGTTCATCATAGATTAAGCAAGTAGAACCATCATCTAAGCGGTAGTCTAATTGTGAACGCGTCCAATCAAATACTGGCATAAAGTTGTAACACACAATCTTGATACCTGCTTGTCCTAGATTTCGAAGTGTTTCACAATAATTTTCGATGTATTTATCACGTGTCGGTTTACCTAATTTAATATCTTCATGTACAGGTACACTTTCAATCACCGATAATTCCATACCTGCATCTTCAATTTCTTGCTTTAATGCTTTAATTTTATCTAATGGCCAAACTTCACCAACCGGTACATCATAAATTGCACTTACAATACCTTTCATTCCAGGTATTTGTTTAATATATTCCAAGCTGATTGGATCATCTTTGCCGTACCATCTAAATGTCATTTTCATTGTCTTGTCCCCCTATATTAATTTGAAGTAGTTATAAGCGTTGTTATAGCAAATATTTTCAATCATGCGTTTTAATAGTTGATCATCATTAGGGATTTCACCTTTTTCAACTAAGTCCCCAATGAATGAAGATAATATACGTCTAAAGTAATCGTGTCTTGAATATGAAATAAAGCTTCTTGAATCTGTTAACATACCAACAAAATGCATTAGCAACCCTTGATCAGCTAATGATGACATTTGTCTTAACATGCCTCTTTTCGTATCGTTGAACCACCAACCTGCACCATGTTGTACTTTACTTTTAATACCTGGTTCAGTTTGAAAATTCGCAATCGTAGAACCCACGATATCATTATAAATTGGGTTTAAGTTATACAAGATGGTCTTAGGTAAGTGTCCTTCTTGTTCCATCATGTCTAGTGTTGCATTTAAATGATACGCAAGATTGTCTTGGTCTCTAATTGAGTCAAAGCCAGCATCTTTTCCTACTTTTTCAAACATCTTTGTATTATTATTTCGAATTGCACCAAAGTGAATTTGCATTACCCAACCACGTTCATGGTATGCCTTACTCAATTCATTTAACATGTAGCTTTGGAACTGGAATCGTTCATATGTTGAAATATCTGCATGATTTAAAGCTTTCTTGAAAATGTCTTGAATAGCTTGATCGGTATAAGCCTCAAAATGCATTTCTTCTAAACCATGGTCAGCTAATCGACCGCCTTTATCATGGAAATATTGAATGCGCTTATATAACGCTTCGATAAAGTCAGAAGGTGTCGTAATTGGATGCGTAAGGTTTTCTAACTTTTGTAGTAAGTCTGTAAACGCTGGGTCGCCAACTTTAAATACATCATCAGGTCTAAATGCAGGCAGGACAGTCGTGTTAAATCCATCCTGTGCTTTAATAGCATCATGATAGTTTAAGTCGTCTGTAGGATTATCTGTTGTGCAAATTAAGTTGACATTCGAATCAGTAATCAATGATTGAGTTGTTGTGTGATGTTGTTTTAGATAATCATTAGCACGATGATAAATAGCTTCAGCGTTATCACTAGTCAGTAAATCTTCAATGTCAAAATACATTTTCAATTCAAGTTGTGACCAGTGATATAACGGATTGCCCACTGAATTTTCTAATGTTTCTGCCCATTTTTTAAATTTATCAAGTGGTGCAGCATCGCCAGTAATATACTGTTCTTCAATGCCTTGTGCACGCATTGCACGCCATTTGTAATGATCACCACTGAGCCATAAGTCTGTAATATTGTCACATACCACATTGTCGCTAATTTGCTTAGGGTCTAGATGACAATGGTAGTCATAAATTGGCATATCTTTCGCGAAATCATGGTATAAATGTTTTCCTGTTTCATTATTCAACATAAAATGTTCATTTATAAAAGCCATATCGTATACGCTCCTTTAAATTTCTTCTCTCAATGCAAGTTCTTTAACAATTTGTTTATGTCGTTTATCTGTAAGTGGGTACCATATAAAGAAGATAATGAATGCGATGGTACATGCCACTGCCGGTACTGCAAAGAATAAAACTTTAAGTCCAAAGATTGTACCCGCTGATTGGTCAACATTAGGTTGATAACCAATGAACGTTAATGCTAACCCAGGTACGAAACCTGCAAGTGCTTGTGATACTTTTCTAGTAAAGCTATAACTTGAATAAGTGATACCTTCTGAACGTAATCTGAATTTCCATTGTCCGTATTCCACAACGTCTGCAATGAATGCCCATACAACTGTGTTAGGAATAACTAAGAAGAATTGTGCTATCGTATTCATGATTAAGAACATGACATAATTTTCTCCGAAGAATAAGAAGTTTAAGACTTCGAAGATAACAAATCCGCCAATACCAATGAGGGCTGTATATTTCTTACCTAACTTTTTACTAATATATGTAGTTGCTAACAATGCTGGTATTAGACCGATAAAGTTTAATGTACTGACTAAACCAACAAGATTCGGTTTATCTAATACATATTTAAAGTAGTAAAGTTGTGTTGATTGTACTAAGAACATAGACATAATCGTTAATAGTGTGAAGATAGCTAAGACGGCAAAGGCTTCATTTTTCACTAAGTTGAAGAAGGCTTTCTTATTGACGCCTTTCTCTTTCGGACGTTCGATCACGTGACGTTCTTTAACACCTTTGTAGCAAATCAAATGGAATATCACACCAAAGATTGCAAGCATACCAACAACTACTGGATAACCAATTGCGTGATTATCAAATTTTGAAACTAATGGTACAACGGCAATACCTGCGATGAATAATGCACTTTGTGATCCTAAGTTTCTAAATACAGATAACTGTGTTCTATCATCCGCATTCACTGTCATTGCAGCTGATAATGAGCCATAAGGGATATTAACGACTGAATAAGCCGCGTTAAACATTAAATAAGTTGCGAACGCCCAAATGACCTTTCCAGTATCACTGAAATTAGGTGCGGTAAATGAGAGCACCGTTAAGATTGCTAGGGGCACCGTGCCATATAAGATGAATGGTCTAAATTTACCTTTAGGCCCTATATTTGTTCTTGAATCGACGATCGTCCCTACACCTGTATCTACAAATGCATCAAAGATTTTTGCAACTAAAAATACAAGACCACCGTAGAAAGCTGAAATACCTAAAATATCTGTGAAGAACATCATTAAGTAAATTTGTCCCATATCAAACATCATGCCGTTACCTAAATCACCAAATCCATAAGATAACTTTTCTTTAAAACCTAATGTTGATTTTTGAATATTATTGAGACTCTGCACTTTTTGCTTTTCTCTTGTTTCAACTGTAGTTCCCATAATACTGCCTTCTTTCTATCTATTGATATCTTTGTTACTTTCAATAGACGTATTTATTTTTTCAAGATTGGCATAACTATAATCACCAATGACGTTGTGCTTATAAACCATGTTATTGATCCCAAATTGAACAGTATCTTTTAAATCCCATTGCTTCATAATTCCATAAATGATACCTACACTAAATGCATCACCCGTGCCTAATCTATCTAAGATATCGACCTCAATTGTTTCAGTTTGTTCGAGTTGATTTGGTGTAGAAAGAAATCCTTGTAAGCGGTTTCTTTTATGGTTAAAAATTTTTCTCTGTGTAAATGCAATATAGTTAATGTTGTATGTTTGATGTATTTTCGTTAAAAACGGTCTAATGTCTTCAATATTAGCCATTCGATCTAAACCATCTTTTAAATCTTTGCCATCTTCACCTGGCAGTGATAATGGCTCATAACCAAAGATTAAATCCACGTCGTATAAGAGTTCAGACATTTTTCTTCTCGCAGTTTGAAAATCCCACAACGCATCTCTAAAGTTCAAATCACAGCTTACAAAAAGACCTAATGTTTTAGCTATTTTGACCGCTTTTTTCAAGAACTCAAATAACGCATCGTTTAGTGCTGCCGTAATACCTGTAATATGAAACCATTCATGCGCTTTTAATATGCTTTCAACTTCATATTCATCAGGATTTAATTGGCTAAATACACTCATTTGTCTATCGTAAATAAGACGATTTGCTCTTTGTGCATAACCACTCTCAGTAAAATAAAGACCTAATCTGCCACTAGCGCTTTTCACCTTATCGGCATTCACGTTGTAACGTCTTAAATGTTGTATGATGTTGTCTCCAATATCATTATTAGGTAAAGCCGTTACCATTGCGGTATCGATACCTAAGCCCGATAAACCTATCGCAACATTCATTTCGGCCCCGCCATAATGAATATCAAATGCTTGTGCCTGTTCAAATGTTTGGTGATGCGGTGTACTTAATCGCATCAATATCTCGCCAAAAGTAATGAATGACATGTGCTCACCCACTTACTGTTTGAAATTTTCTGACAAATTTTTCTGTATTTTCTTTAATTACAGTGTCGTTTCCATCTTTTGCATTTTTCATCAATGCACTACCAATGCCTACCGCGTAAGCACCTTTGTTATACCAATCTTCTAAATTATCTAAAGATACGCCACCTGAAGGCATTAATTCTATATGTGGTATAGGTCCATGTACATTTTTTATGAAATTCGCGCCTAGCAAGTCTCCAGGGAATAATTTAACTAAGTCAACGCCTGATTCCATTGCTTGTACAATTTCTGTTACAGAACCACATCCAGGTAAATAAGGCACTGCGTATCTGTTACACATTTTAGCTATTTCAATATCTAAGTGAGGGCTTACGATATATTCAGCACCGTTTAAAATAGCGATTCGTGCTGTTGCACTATCTAATACAGTACCTGCTCCGATGACGATATGTTCATCGCTTGTCGCACTTAAGTGTCGAATAACTTCTTCTGCTTGAGGCGTTGTAAAGGTAATCTCAATATTATAAATGCCACCTTCTATCATTTGTTGAACAGCAGCGATTGCATCATCTTTGCTTTTACCTCTGACAACTGCGACGAGATAATTTTCATGCAATTGATTTAATATTTTTATTTTTTTCATTTTCGCAAAGCTCCTTATTTCTAATTTCTTTGCCAACCCAATTTCATTATATTTGCAAATGGCGAATCGTCAATTTAGCGCAGTCAGAAATCGCTTTCAAGCAAAAATAAACCCTTCCTATCAAACTCCTAAAAAGATTGATATGAAAGGGTTTATAGCATATTTCTATTTTCTTAATGATGATGAATTACAACGAAATATCATCAAAATAAATACTAAAAAAACAGTATAAATTGCTTATATTTTTTGTAAAATTTTAATGATTTTTATAAATTATTGACCTTAAATTTAAAAAAGTAGCAAATTTTCTAAATTTTCTATTACTTGAACTAGTGATAAATATAAATGAATGATAATTTTAAATTGCAAGCAAAGTTCAACGCATCACTTCTAAGTTTAATTCACCGAGCTATATTGTTTACGATATTCTAACGGTGACAGTTGATACTTAGCTTTAAAACATTTTGTAAAGTAACTTTGCTGTTTAAAACCTATGTAATTTGAAATCTCATCAACTTTCATAGGTGTATGAATTAATAAATCTCTTCCCTTTTCAACACGTAATTGCATAATATATTGCGAAACAGATTGTCCCGTTTCCTGATTAAACAATCTTGACAGGTATGATGGTGCCAACCCAACTAAATCAGCCAATTCATTTAGACAAAGTGGACGATCCAAATTAATTTTGATGTGTTGAATGACAGTATTAATGTTAGCACTGTACTTAAGAGATTTAACCTTTAATGCGGTCTGTGCATACTCATAAATGAGGTTTTCCATTACGTTATCTAAGTCTTCAATGTCAGTGGCATCATCGATTTCTGCAGCATACTTCCCTGAGATATCATTGATGGTCAATAAATTGACGTTAGCCTTTTCAATGGCTTTCCGGCATAACGTATTAACAAGAAACCCTCTATACTTATGATTTAATAAATCATCTGTGACGCGTCGTATGCCAGATACTGAAACTTTCATTAATTTAAATAAATTGAGTGCTTCATCAGCATTACCATTCTGTATGGCAGTCAGCATTCTATTTTCAATATCGTAGCGTTCTTTAATCTTATTAAATGTGAATTCATATTGTGCCTTATCTTTGGCGTGTGATTCTGGGTTACGATGAAAGCTAAAATCAATATCTTCAACACTATAATGAATATTTCTATTTTTTAAATATCGAACAGCTAGATGCGTCATATTGAGCGCTTGGCTATACTGACAAACCGGTATTTGCAGAAGATATTGTTTTAAGATGGTAAGTTTGGAATGTTTAATTTGGACTTCTTGAAGCATTTCGAGACATTTATTTTCACTCGGTCTTTGAAGTAAAAATGGACCTAATATAATAACTTGATGCGATTTTCGATATTTAAACATTAAAAAGTGTGCATCAAATTGATTCACATAGTGGTAAATCATATTACTTTTCATATTTTCTAAAAGTTTTTGTAGTTCTGCTTTATAGCGTTTGCTCTTTGTATTGGTAAAAGGCGATTTCAAGTGACTACTTATATGCTTGAGATCTTCCAAATCATATCGTTCAAGAGATACCATTAATAGTTCAAACGCATGCGTTTGTAAAATACCAAAAACTTCTCGATTTATCACATTAATCACCCTCATTTATGACTATTACAAGAAAGGATTGAAAACATTGAATTACACACTAGAACATTTTCAACCTCAACATGATCACCTTATCTGCGTAGACTCAGATGGCTGTGGCATGGATACAATGACCATTAAACATGAACGTGCATTTGGACCAGCACTACTTGATATTTGGAATCTAGACGATATCAAAGATGACGTATTAAATCGTTGGAATCAATTTAACCTATATGAAATCACACGTGGTATTAATCGATTTCAAGGACTTGAAAAAATATTAACTGAATTACATCAACAAGGTCGCACTGTAGATGGCTACGATGACATTAAATCATGGGTAGATACGACGACGACTTTCTCAAATCCACAATTGCAACAAGATATTGAAGCTAACCCTGATAAAAAAGGTTTACGTTTAGCGTTAGACTGGTCGAACCGCGTTAATCAACTCATCCAACGTCTTCCGAGTATTGGTCCTTTTGAATATGTATATGACGCTTTAAAGCGCGCCTATCATAACGCAGATATTGTGATTGTTTCATCTGCAAACCTATCAGCAGTTGAGACAGAATGGACTGAACACCAACTCACACCTTTTATAACTAGCATCTTCGCGCAAGAAGCTGGCACAAAAAAACATTGCATTAATCAACTCAAACGTTTATACGATGCAAATCAAGTACTCGTTCTAGGTGATGCTAAAGGCGATATGCAAGCGGCACAAGATAATGATGTGTTATTCTATCCAATTTTAGCTGGAAACGAAGCGACATCTTGGCTTGAATTTAAAGACAAATACTTAAATTTATTCATTAATAATCAGTTTGATAATACTATTCAAGAACATGTAATTCAACAATTTTATAATAATTTTGACTAGAAAAGGAGCATGATAACTATGGCACGAGTAGATTTGAAAGCTAAACCTTACTTTTTAAATGACGAACAAATTCAATGGGTTGAAGAGACATTGTCACATTTAACTGATGAAGAAAAAATAGGTCAATTATTCTTTAATTTATTTTCATTAGAAGAAGATGGCGACTTTAACGATTCTGAGTATACAAATAAAGATATTTTAAATCGATATCATATCGGTGGTGCCCGCTATCAAGGTGGAAACAAGCAACAAGTTCAAGCGCTATTAAACGATTTACAACAACATAGTAAAGTGCCTTTACTTGTCGCTGCAAACTGTGACTCTGGTGGCAATGGGGCTTGTAAAGACGGTACGTATATCGCTTCAGCAGCTCAATGTGAAGCCGCTCAAGACAGTAAAGTCGCTTATAATGCAGGTTACGTATCTGGTCGAGAATCACAAGCACTTGGCGTTAACATTAACTTTGACCCTTGCGTTGATATTTTAAAAAATTGGCGTAACACAATTGTGAACACACGTGCATATGGAACAACTGCAGAAACCGTGATTAAATATACCAATGCCTTTATTAATGGCTTTAACGAAACACAAGATATGATCACTTGTATTAAACATTTCCCGGGTGATGGCACTGAAGAACGCGATCAACACCTTGTATTAGGTGTAAATGAAATGACAACAGATGAATGGGATCAAAGTTTCCGAAAAGTCTATGAAAATCACATTAATAATGGGGTTGAAATGATCATGTCAGGTCATATTGCATTACCTCATTATTCTAAAAAACTCAATCCTGAGTTAGCAGACAAAGATATTTTACCAGCAACATTATCTAAAGAATTAATTACCGATTTATTAAAAGACGACTTAGCTTTTAATGGCTTAGTCGTAACAGACGCAAGTCATATGTTAGGTATGACTGCAGCCATGAAACGTGAAGACTATGTGCCTCAAGCGATTGCTGCCGGTTGCGATATGTTCTTATTCTTCAATGATTTAGAAGAAGACTTCCACTTCATGTTAAAAGGTTATCAAGACGGCGTGATCACTGACGACCGTCTAAATGATGCAGTAAGACGTATTCTAGGACTAAAAGCTAAAATACATTTACCTAAAAAGCAAGCACAGGGTACACTACTTAAAAATGAAGACGAACTTAGCATTATCGGTTGTGATGAACACTTGGCAATGCAACAAGAAGCTGCCGATTTAGGCATCACATTAGTGAAGAACACATTAGATCAATTACCAATACGCCCTGAAACACACAAGAATATACGCTTGTATATCATCGAAGGTGAGAAAAATGGTATTTACAAATCAGATGACACTGTCGAACATAACTTAGTATCTATCCTTGAAGATCGTGGATTTAATGTGACAGTTAATGATGGCTCTACACGTGTAAAAGGTAAAACATTAGAATATCGTGATAACGTTGATGCTGCACTCGTATTCGCAAATATCGTTGGATACGCTGCTGAAAATAACTATCGCATCCGATGGTCAACTGCAATGAGTAACGAAATTCCATGGTACGTTCATGAAGTGCCTACCGTCTTTACATCACTCAATTTCACAACACACCTACATGATGCAACAATGGTCAAAGCCTATATCAACGCGTACCATTCAAATAAAACAACATTAGAAACCGTTGTCGATAAAATCATGGGCGAGTCAGATTTCAAAGGCGTGCCAAATGATTTAGTTTGGACAGACAAATGGCAAGCTAAATTATAATCATATAATATTTAAATATATACAAAAGCGCTAAGGGAGTGGGACAGAATTCTTTTTAAATTCGTTGTCCCACCCCCGCAAGGATGACTAGAACTGAGAAAAGCTCGATTTAAGCGCCTTCTCAGTTCAGTCAGCTACTGCGAATTTGCAAAATAGCTGCATTATATTATTTATGTCCCGGACTCTTAGCGTTGTTTTCTTTGTTCAAGATAATGTGTAGTTCATCAAATAATTATTTTAATTATTATTATTAATATGAAGAGAAATATATCTAAATATACAATGAAAATATTCTTCTTATAAATATTTGGAATGATGTTAATTAATAATCCCATCATGAAAAATAGTGGAACAATATTTTTCATGATATCAAAGAAAGGAAGAAAAATGACACTTATTATGCCAATAAAAGAAATATAGTTGAAGTATAATTAAAAACGATACACCATTTAGGTTCTTCATTTATACTCTTTTTGTTCATGCATCAAAGCTCTTTATCAATTTATGATTAAAGGTCGTTGGTTCAAATGTAGAATAACTTAAATCCAACGTCAAATCGAACTGATAAGTATAAAATGCTTAATTATAATACTCTTCTCTCAACAAACTATACACATAACTATCCGAGAACTCGCCACGTAAACGTTCGTTACTTCTCAACACACCTTCTTGCGTAAAGCCAAGTCGTTCAGGTATGGCCCTACTTTTCGGATTTCGTGTCGACATTTGAATTTCTACGCGGTTAATATCAAACGTTTCGTACACGTAGCGAATCAACGCCTTTGTGCATGCCGTCATAATTCCCTTTTTTTGAAAATGCTCAGCCAAATAATAACCGATAGACGTACGTTTGTTAACAAGGTCTAAATAATGCAAGCCGATGACACCTACAAGTTCATCGTCATACCATATGCCACAATGAAATCCATATCCGCATCAGTGCGGTTTTTAAATACAACTCCTCATTTCTTATTCGCGTGTAAACTGTTGCAATAGTGAATAGATAAAATTTTTACTATCTTCAACCTTCTTTATTTATTCAACAAAAGGTAGAAATTCTGATAGATACTTGCGATTACTATCTATTAATTTAAATAGTTATTCTGCTTCACTTCTCGTTCTTCAGATATTTTTAATTTCAAGAGTGCATTAATTTGAAATCCAAATATAATTAGAATCTCCTATATTTTTTAAAACATGAAAGAAATTATAACCAAAGCAACATATTACACAATTCAAAGGTATAAACTTATTACGAGTTTGTAAAATTTTAAACTTATTCATTATTCTTTTAACTATATATGTTAAGCTTTTATACATCTATTTTATTAAATTTGAAAGGAGTTAAATACATGGAAAACAAATCTAAACAGTTTTCAAATGTGTTTATTTTTGCTTCAGTTACTGTAGGGTTACTGGTAATTATTGGAGCCATCTTCCCTAATCAATTTGGTTCAATTTCAGGAGCAATCGGAAGTTTTATTACAGAAACATTCGGTTGGTACTATATGTTACTTATTAGTATTATTCTGATATTTTGTATCACACTTATTTTTCATCCAATTGGAAAGCTTAAATTAGGAAAACCAGATGATAAACCAGAATTTAATACTATTTCATGGCTAACAATGCTATTTAGTGCAGGTATGGGTATTGGACTTGTATTCTATGGATCTTCTGAGCCCATTTCACATTATCTATCTCCACCAACAGCGAGTAAAGAAACAGAAGCTGCTCTAGCTGAAGCTATGCGTTCAAGTTTCTTACATTATGGACTACATCCTTGGGCAGTTTACGGTATTGTTGCTTTGGCTCTTGCATATACACAGTTTAGAAAAAATGACTTAGGACTCATTTCTCGTACATTACGTCCTATTTTCGGGAATAAAGTAGAAGGTCCATTAGGTACTGTTATAGATGTTCTAGCTGTTTTTGCTACTATTATTGGGGTTGCAGTGTCACTTGGTGTTGGTGCCATGCAAATTAACGGTGGTTTAAATTATTTATTTGGAGTGCCAAACAATAAGCTTATTCAAGGTGTTATTATTCTTATTGTTACAGTTTTATTCTTACTTAGTGCTTGGAGTGGCTTAAGCAAAGGTATTCAGTATTTAAGTAATTTAAATATGCTTTTAGCTGCGATGTTACTTATTATTATTCTAATTGTAGGTCCTACAATTTTAATTATGAATATGTTTACATCCTCAATTGGTGAATATTTGAATACCCTTATTTTTAATAGCTTTGATGTTGCTCCACTTAATTCACAAAAACATGAATGGTTACAGTCATGGACGATTTATTATTGGGGCTGGTGGATGAGTTGGTCACCGTTTGTAGGTATCTTCATTGCACGTATTTCAAAAGGTCGTTCAATTCGTGAATTCGTTATAGCAGTATTAGGTGTTCCTACAATTATTAGTATGCTATGGTTTACAGCCTTTGGTATTACTGGTATTGAAATTGGTAAGCAATCTAAACATACCTTTAGTATGCCACCTGAAACACAATTATTTGGTATTTTCAATGAGATGCCTATGGGTACAATTTTATCGTTTATCGCTATTATCTTAGTAGGCTCGTTCTTTATTACATCCGCAGACTCAGCTACATTTGTATTAGGTATGCAAACATCATTTGGACGTTTAAATCCATCCGGTTTTGTTAAGATTGTTTGGGGAGTCATGTTATCAGCGATTGCCTACGTACTTTTACTATCTGGTGGATCGACAGGTTTAGATGCTCTGCAATCAGCTGCTATTATTTCAGCATTACCATTTAGTTTTGTTGTTATTTTAATGATGATTTCATTTTTCAAAGATGCAAATCAAGAAAGAAAATTCTTAGGTTTAACCTTACAACCTGATCATCAACGTAAAAAGAACTATATTAAAAATAACACAAACCAACAATCTAAAATTAAATAGGACAAAACCTGAGACATTATTAAATGTCTCAAGTTTTGTATATTGATGGTAGTCGATGATTAAATTGAAAATGCATTTGTCGCAAGCTTTTTTCAACTTTAGTCCTCTTTTTTGGGGACAACAAATTCAAAATGAATTCTATCTTACTTTTTTGGTTTGTATGGTATATATACATAAACAATACGATCAATTAAGGTTAATAAATATCGTGGAGAAGTCATAGATAGTTATACTAATGCAACTGATGAAGAAATGAAACAATTTAATAAAGCTAAAGAACAAAAGTATGGTCAAAATCAAGAAGACAATAATCAAATTACTAATGACAATCAAGAAGAAACAATCACCAAAAATCAATCATCGGAAGATAAAGAAGGTACGGAATCTAATCATAATGATGATAATGTGCAAGAAGAATCATCGTCTTCTGAGGAGCAACAAGCACAAGACAAATCATCAGAAAATGATTAGTAGCTTAAATCTATGTAATTTAGACTATATTTTTAACATATTTTAGTGGAAATAGATAGAATACAAGAAAAATAAGGAGTGTTAAGTATGGCTAATAAAATTGCAATTGCTGGGGCGGGTGCAATGGGAAGTCGTATTGGTACTTACCTAAAACAAAGTGGACAAGATGTTACATTAATAGATTACTGGAAAGATCATGTTCATCGAATAAATGAAAAAGGAGTAGAAGTTCAAACTGAACATGATACTTATACTGTTGAAATGCATGCCACATTCCCTGAAGAGGTCAATCAAACCTATGATATTATCGTACTTTTAACAAAATCAATGCAATCTGAACAAATGATGCAAATTTTAAAAGAGCAGGGAGCAATTAGCGAGGATACTGCCATCTTATGTATGATGAATGGTTTAGGCCATGACGAACGTCTATCACAATTCGTTCCAAAATCACAAATTTTCTTAGCCGTAACAATGTGGACAGCTGGATTACGTGGTCCAGGTCAATTGCTATTAGAAGGTGAAGGTTCAATTGACTTTCAACGTGCTGATGGTAAAAAAGACCCACGTACTCAAGAAATTGCAGATATCTTAAATCAAGCTCATTTAAATGCCACTATCAGTAATGATGTATTTAAAGCAATATGGTCTAAAGCCACGCTTAACAGTGTTTTAAATCCACTGTGCACGATATTAGATAAAACAATCGGTGAATTGGGCGCTTATGATCATTCTAGAGCAATGATACGCCCAATCATTGAAGAAATTGTCGACGTAGCACATGCTAAAAATGTAGATATTCATATTTACGACTTAATCTCGAAAATTGAAGCAGCTTATCCTGATCATGCACAAGGTTTACACTATCCTTCAATGCATCAAGATTATAATCATGGTCGTTTAACTGAAATAGATTACTTAAATGGTCAAATTGTGAACTATGGTAAATCATTAGGTATCGCAACTCCTAATAATGAACTGATTACTCATCTCATTCATCAATTAGAAATGAAGTTAAATAAACGTTAATATGAAATAATGTAAAATTAAACTATACTTTTTTGTGAATTATTTGAAAGAATTGGTATTTTTTTGATAAAACTCAATTGTTGTCATTGCCCTAAATAATATATATATATTGATTTTTAAATTAACTTGTAAATGAATAATCAATATTAAATCTTTCTATATAAGAATAAAATAATAAGACCACTAGTCAAAATTGTTAGACTAATGGTCTTATTATTTTATATATTATTTGTAAATATTTTAATTACTTTTTCAATAGCTTTATCCCAAAATGCATAATCATGTTTTCCTGAGCTCTTTATAAAGTCATACTGTACATTTTTTTTATCTAAATAGTTAATAAAATCTAAGTTACCTTTATAAAGTTCATCTTCTGTACCACACATAATTAATAACTCTGGCAAATCAATATTTTTCTCTATAGCTTTATCAACGAGATGATAAGGATCAAAATTACTACCAACTATCTCCTTATCTGTTCCAACTATAGACTCTGGTGAAAAATCATACCATTTGTATTTTTTAAGCATAGAAACGTCGAATGCAGCAGATAAAGGAGCAGCTTTAGAAAACAATTGACTTTGTGTTAATGCAAATTTAATTGTTCCATATCCTCCCATTGAATGCCCTGCAATAAAATTATCTTCTCTTTTTTTAGACAACGGTAAAATCTGGTGTACATAATTGTAAACTTCTAAAATGTAATCATAATAACTGTGTCCAAAAGCCATATTCGTATAAAAACTGTGATCTGCATTAGGCATTATAATCGCTAATTGATATTCATTAGCATAGCGTTCTATACTTGTATATCTCATATACGAATGAGTGTCGCTAGATAGTCCATGAAATAACATCATTGTTTTAAGTTTTTTTGTTTCGTTCGCTGAATCAAAATAACTGTCATCTTCAGGTAAAATAACATTTAAAGATTGATGCATTCCAAGCGTTTTTGATAAATAATTCATCTGGATTAAAGCCATATTATCTACTCCTTAAATACTTTATTAATTATTCGTTTGTGTAGCTGGATCTAATTTTTTCTCTGCTAGACGTAAAATAATATCTATAAGGATTACTATCACAACGATGGGTAATGCACCAGCCAAGATAAATAGTGTGCCATCAGTAGCATTCGTACCACGAATAACGACATCACCAAGTGAAGGCGCTCCAATGAACGAACCAACAGCAACAACACCTATTGCAACTACTAGTGCAATACGTATGCCTCCAATAATTACTGATAAAGAAAGTGGTAACTCAATCATACGTAAAACTTGATTACGTGTCATTCCCATTCCTTTTCCAGCATCTTTAATATTGATATCCACTTCATTAATACCAGTATACGTATTTTTTATAATAGGAAGAAGTGCATATAAGAAAACAGTGAAAATAACAGTATTAATACCTAGTCCTATTACTAACATTAAAATTGCTAACATAGCAATTACAGGCACTGTTTGAATAATGTTAGCTAATGTAATAATAATTCCAGACAACTTACCAAACCTTGCAATAAGTATTCCAAGAGGTATACCGATAATAGCAGCAAATAATACTCCATATATTGACATTAAGAAGTGATTAATAAATAACTCCCATAGATAACCAAAATTTGTTTGATAATAATGTATTAGTTGTTCGAATAAATTACCTTCCATTAGTTTTGAACACCTTTCTGTTTAGAGTCATTTTCATCGTCAAAGTAATTATGTTTTTTTAAGAAATCTTCTGCTACTGTTGCTGGTTCTTTACCTTTTCCATCTGCTTGATAGTTTAGTTCTTGCATTTGTTCAGTTGAAATTTTACCTTCCAATTTTTTTATAATTGGTTTTAATTCTGGTTTTTCTTTTAATAATTGATCAGTCGCTAAAGGACTTGCATCATATGGTGGAAAGAAATGTTTATCATCTTTAAGTACTTTCAAATCATATGCCGCTATACGACCATCAGTAGAATAACCTACTGCTACATCTAAATTACCAGAATGTAATGCATCATAAACCAAGCCAATTTGCATAGGTCTTACTGTTTTAAAATCGATACCATATTCTTTTTTAAATCCTGAATAGCCATCACCTTTACGACTTTCCCAAGAACTATCCATACCTACCCTTAATTTATTTGCATGTTTTTTCAAATCAGAGACTGTTTCTAAATGATATTTTTTTGCTGTTTCTTTCGTTACCATCAAAGCGTAAGTATTTGCAAAACCATATGAATTAAAGAATGTTTGATGATATTTATCTTTAAAGCCTTTTTGTGTTGCCTTCATTGCTTTGTTAGGGTCTTTAATTGGATCTTCCCCTAATGCCCCTGTTAAATCAGTACCTGTATAACGTGTACCAGACATATTTGCTTGATCACTTGTAATAGCATTATGCTGAATAACACTTGATCCTAAGTTATTAATTAAAGTAGGTTGTATTTTATTATTTGTATCATGTTCAATTAAAATTCTTAACATATGTGAAATGATTTGAGATTCACTTGTGCCTAAAGATGTAATTCTAACATCGTCATCTGAATTACTATTTTTTAAACCTGGTAAACTACATCCAGACAACACAGTTAGACATAGTACAAAAACTGCAATATATTTTTTATAATGTTTCATAATGTCCTCCTTTATTGTTTATCTGGAAACTTTAAGTCCTTTCGGAACTATCCACTTTTCAATTTTAGCTAAAATTAAATCTACAATTAGTGCAAGTACAGTTACTAAAATAGTACCTACGATAATCATCATTGGCTCATATAAAGCTAAACCATTGAAAATCAAGTCACCTAGTCCTCCAGCACCAACATAACTTGCTAAAGCTGCCCAGCTAATTACATATACTGAAGATAAACGGATACCACTTAAAATCATTGGTAAAGCTAATGGTAATTCGACATCTTTCATCAATTGAAAATTTGTCATACCCATACTACGTCCTGCTTCTTTTACATTGTTATCAATATTTTGGACACCTACAATTGTATTATTTAAAATTGGTAATAATACGTAAATAAATAATGCAATAATTGCTGTTGTTTTACCCACACCAAAAAGTGGAATCATTAAAGCTAAAATTGCTAAAGTTGGAATTGTTTGTAAGATTCCAGCTACAGTTAAAGAAATCTTCGATAACTTTTCTCTTTTTGATAGTAGAATCCCCAAAGGAATAGCAACAATCATAGCAAGTAATAACGCTACTACTGATATATACAGATGCTCAAAAGTTTTATTAACTAATATGCCACCATTGTCTATTAAATAACTCATACTTTATCCGCCCCTATTTCTTTAGGCTCGACAATGCCTTCATCTTCATTTATTGTTTCTTCTTCAATTTCACCCCAAAGTGTATCGTATACGATATCTACTAAGTTAGATCGAGTTACTAATCCGATTAGAGTTTTACCATCTGTATCAACAATAGGTACATTTCTTACATTACGTTTTAAAATTGTACGTACAGTATCTTGTAATTTACTATCAACTTTAACGCGATAAATATCTCGCTGCATTGTATCAATAAGTTCTTTCATTTGACGTAGTCCTTGATTAATATCTTCAATATCTAAATATCCAAGTAAATGATGTTTATTATCAATTACAAAAACTGTGTCTACTCGTCGGTTTCTCATAATATTAACTGCATCATTTAATGACTCATCAATATGTACAGTGACTGGTGTAATCATTGCATCTTTTACTGTTCGTACATTTGGTCTATCTTGAATCAAACGATTCTGACCAATAAAATCTTTAACAAAATCGTTAGCTGGATGACGTAAAATATTATCTGGTGTATCATATTGAATTACTTTACCTTCAGACATAATACAAATTTTATCTGCTAATTTAATTGCTTCATCCATATCATGTGTAACAAAAATGAATGTTTTTCCTAGTTGTTTTTGTAATTTTTTCACTAAATCTTGTAATGTGTCTCTGGTAATTGGATCTAATGCACCAAATGGCTCATCCATTAAAATAATATCTTGTTCAGCTGCCAAGGCACGTACTACACCAATACGTTGTTGTTGTCCACCAGATAATTGTGAAGGATATCTATCTAAATATTCTTCAGGCAAATCTGCAAGTTTAATCAACTCTTTTGCTTTTCTGTCTTTTTTCTCTTGCGACCATTTTAATAGTTTAGGTACAAGTACAATATTTTCTTTAACTGTCATATGAGGCATTAGACCAATTTGTTGAATCACATAACCAATATTTCTTCTTAATTCTACTGCATTGATATCTTTAATATTCTTACCATTAATTGTAATCTCACCATCTGATGATTCGATCATTCTATTAATCATTCTTAATGCGGTTGTTTTACCACTCCCACTTGTTCCTATGAAAGCAACAAAATCTCCTGATTCAATATCAATGTTCATATTATCTACTGCTTTTTTCCCACCTGCATAGACTTTTGATAAGTTTCTAATACTTAACATATATCCAGTCCTCTCTTTTTTTATATTTATTACAAACTGAGGACTTAAAGTGTATGTTATACAAAGTTTACTAAGTAAAAACAAGGCACATTAAGTCCTCCATATTTCAATCATTCAATTATTAACTACTAAATTAGCCTCTATTTTCTTCTATTAATTCCTATTCGATGTCCTAATTGTTTAGGTCTTTCATTAATAGGTGTTGTATTAAAATATAACTCTATAGATTCTAATATTTGTTCAGGAAAAGGTGCTGATCTATTTGTATTTATATCTATTCCCATCAACATAACTTCATATATGGCGCTACATATATCATCCTTATTAAACATCTCCATATAAACGTGTACACGTTTACTATCGTAATCATAAAGATGTACTTTTACCTGAATATTTTCGTCTTCTTTCATTTCTTTTAAAAATGTTATATGATTTTCTAATGTGAAAATTGTATACTGCAATCTTTGAATTGTTTCTTGATTAAGACCAATTAATGCTAACCATGCATCTGTTGCATCACTAAAAACACGGTTGTATTCAGCATCATTCATATGTCCGTTATAATCAACCCATTCTTTTTTTACATTTGTTTGGTAAATATAATGTTCTGACATATTAATTTACCACTTGATGTTTTTTAGATTTTTTCATTGAATCTGTATCTTCTGGCCAATATTCTTCTGCGAGTTGTTTTACTTTAATCAAGAATTCATTACGTTTTTGATCAAGTTCTGACATTGTATATCCTTGTGATGTCGCTTCACTACCGCTCACTACTTTTTCGTAAAGATCCTCCGTCAATTCTGGCGCAATTAACTTAGTCCATGGTTTTTTCAATGCAGGACCAAATTGTTTAAGCATGTGTCTCATACCACCTTCGCCACCTGCAAGATGAAATGTCATGAATGGTCCATATTGTGCATAACGTAAACCAGCTGCATGCGTAAATGCTTTATCTACTTCTTCTGTTGTCGCAATACCATCATTAACAATATGTAGAGATTCTCTCCATAATGCCTCCATTAGACGATCTGCAATATGTCCTTCAATTTCATTTCTTACATGGAGGACATCCATGCCAATATTCTCATAAATTTCCTCAGCTTTAATAATCGTTTCTTCTGAAGTACTTTGACCTGGTACAATCTCAACAAGAGGTAAGATATATACTGGATGGAAAGGATGTGCTACTACTAAACGTTCAGGATATTTTAAATTTTTTTGTAACTCTGTTGGCATAATGCCAGAAGTACTTGAACCAATAATAGCAGACGGTTTCGCATAAAAATCAATTTCTTTTAAAACAGAATCTTTAATAGATTCTACTTCCGGAACATTTTCTTGAATAAGGTCTGCATCTTTAACTGCTGCTTTCAAATCTGTAGTAAAGCTTAAATTATCTAGTGATGCATTCTTAGCTAACCCCATTTTTTTAGCATAAGGCCAGTTTTGTTTAACTTGTGTTAGCATTCTTTCATAGGCACCTTCGCTAGGATCTGTAGCAACGACTTCATGCCCATGAGCGAGTATTCTTGTTATCCAGCCACTACCAATTACGCCTGTTCCAACTACTGCGAACTTCATTATTTACCTCCTTGATTATTTTTAAGATTAAGTTTCTCTCTTGCTTCTGCAGGTGTTAATGGGACTAAATCATATTCTTTCATTATTTTCTTAGCTTCTTCAACTAATGCTTCGTTAGTTGCTTTAACACCTTTTGAAATATACAAATTATCTTCAAGACCAACACGAATATTTCCACCACGTTTAGCAACTTCTCTAACTGTCGGTAATTGCATTCTACCAATACCAAATGCAGACCATTGTGCATCTTCAGGGATTCTTGAAATAAGATAGTCTAACGTTTGAGCATCATTTTCAGCGCCCCAAGGTATACCTAAACAAAATTGGAACATAGGTTGTTCGACTAAGCCTTCTTTAACAAGTTGCTTTGCAAAACTGACATGACCTGTATCAAAACATTCAAGTTCTGGTTGTACACCTGCATCTTTAATCATTTGCGCTTGTTCTCTCAGCCATGAAGCGGGACTAATATATATCGAATCTCCCATATTAACGCTGCCACAATCAAGCGTACACATTTCTGGTAATGTGTCACCTACTGGTCTATGACGCTCTTTAGGCGTTTGAATCCAGGTTCCTTTACCACCTGTTTCTGGGTGTTCTTGACTTGGAATAAAGTCGCCACCGCCACCAGCTGTTACATTAATAATAATATCTTCGTCTGCCTCTCTAATGAGTCTTACAGTTTCACTATACAGTTCTGGATCATGACTCACCCCGCCTGTTTTAGGGTCTCTAACATGAATATGTGCTACTGTTGCTCCAGCTTTTGCACACTTAATTGCTGAATCAGCAAGTTCTTGTGGTGTTACTGGAACATTTTCATTTTTGTCAATTGTATCTCCAGCGCCTGTAATTGCTGCAGTTAATAACACTTTTTTCAAGATAAGCACTCCTTTATATTTTAAATACGTTACAAACTATACCAACTGGTCGGTAAAGTTTCAACCGTAGCATAAAAAATAAGCTGAAAAGTTTCAATCTCACCTAACAGCTTAAAACCTGAAAATTTATTTTTTTTCTTTATTAATACCTACTTCTACGTTTTCTTTTAACCGATTTATTACTCTTTCACGCATTGATTCATCAATTGCACTTATTCCAAAAACTTCTGATAACCATAAACCATCAACAGCTAACCTAATGATTGTTGCATCTATTTCATCTAGACCGTCATTAACAATTTGAGATTGCCAATCTTCATATAAAGATTTTAATGGTAAGAGTAGTGCTTTATTTGAACCTTGTGCAGCAAGCATTGCAGAAGTAATAGGCGCATTTTCAACACGATGCTCTTTCGTTGCTTCAATAAACGCATTTAACCATTGTCCTTGTTTACAATGTGTATTATCAATATGACTATTTACATTTTCTCGATATAATTCATTAGCATAATTGACAAGTTCTTTTATTAGACCTTCTCTATTTTTAACATGATAAAGCAAACCACCCTTGCTTATACTTGCTTCTTTTGCTACTGCATCTAATGTTAAATAGTCAGTACCTTGTCTATTTACTATATTAGCTGCAGATTCTAAAATATACTGTTTCTTAGATTTCCTCGTCATCAATTCACCCTCTTCCAATTAAAATCAATATTGTTTACATAATACTCTTAAATAGATAGAGATTATTATATTATATAAATTATTTTAAAAAAAGTTTTATGTTCTAATCTTTTTAACTATATTAAAAATGATTACACTTAAAAAATGTATAAAGTATGTGAGAATAAGACAAAGAATTCAAAATGCATTCTTCTTCCTATCCCAACTGTGTATGTAACCTAATTTATATTGAATATAAACTTCTTTTACGAAAGTCCTAGCTCTATGACTTAAATCAAATTGAACTTAAATTTTTTAACCTTTTGTATTGATTGTATAAGAGTAGAAGTGAAAAACTTAATATAAGTGTATTTTCTTTCATTTTAATTATTGATTATCTTTGTAAACAATCATTTAAAATGCTTTATGTCAAGTAGATAAGTAAATAATTAAAAGATACTATTAAATTTAACTAATTTCTCATCTTTAAATTTCATTTTCATATTCTTCTCTCAATAAACTATCTGAGAATTCCCCAGGTAATCCTAAAAATTGTCGATTTTGTTTAGTTAAATCGTTAGTCACAATAATTCACTTTCTCCCTTTGCTTATTTGTGATTTCTTTAAAGTTGTTCGTTAGCAAGACGTTCTATAGGAAGACCTTTTTTAAAACGTTCAATATAACGATTAAAGCTTTCTATTTCTTTTTAATTTGGTTCAATTTTGATAGAATCAGTATCTTTAAAAGCAATTTCATTAAGATAACTAGATAAATTTACATAGTTTTCTGCTACAAGATATCTAGCTAAAACAGCAATCCCCCATGCTCCACCCTCACTAGCAGTTTGCATAACACTAACGGGACTTTGCATTGCTGCTACCAAAAATGTTTGAGCAACTTTTTTGGTTTTGAATATACCTCCGTGTCCATATATTGAATTAATTTCAATATCTTCATTCTTTTTTAATAAGTCAATACCAATTTTTAATGTACTAAATGCACTATATATGTGAGTCTTCATTACATTAGCTAAATTGAATGAACTATCTATCGATCGTACTAACATAGGATAACCCTGTTGAACCTCTGTAATAAATTCTCCGGAAATTATCACTTTTAAACTTAAATATTGTAATATTATAATTTATACCCCATAACTGACTCCATCTTTACAATAATTTTTATTGTGTTATCCTACACTTGTAATATTCTTAATCTAACATAAAAATTTTAACCACTTTCAATTTATTCTGGAGCGTAAATTGAAAGTGGTTTTTTTAATTTAATATATATAGTTTTACTAAACAATAAGCTTAAAAATAGAAAGAGATAACTCTATTCTCTATTATATTCGGAATGAATCTATAAGTGGATATCATACGTTTATTGATTACTTAAAAAATTATTATAAAATCATCTTGTAAATAAATTTGAATGTATATTTACAATAGAATTAATCATCATATTCTTCCCGGAGTAAACTATACACATAACTATCTGAAAATTCTCCTTGTAAACGTTCATCACTTCTCAATATACCCTCTTGTGTGAATCCAAGTCTTGTTGGTATAGCTCGGCTTTTCTTATTTTTAGTAGACATTCGTATTTCGATTCGGTTAATATCATATTCTTCATATACATATTGAATAAGTGCTTTAGTGCATTTAGTCATAATACCTTTCTTTTGAAAGTCTTCTGCTAAATAATAACCAATCGAAGTTGTTTTATTAACTAAGTCTAAATAGTGCAATCCTATGACCCCAATCAGTTCTTTATTACTCCATATTCCACAATGAAATCCATTACCATCGATAAATTGTTGCAACGCTGAATGGATAAAGTGTTTACTATCTTCCACCTTCTTTGTATGTTCGACAAAAGGTAGAAATTCTGCTAAGTAGTTACGATTGCTATCTACTAATTTAAATAACTGTTCTGCTTCTCGTTCTTCTAATATCTTTAATTTAATATCTTTATCTACTTGGTAACCAAAAATCATAACTATCCCGCCTATGTATTTAATTATTAATAAATCTCAAAGAAAAACCGCTACTAAAGTGGATATGGAAAGCCGTCACCACGCGTAAATTGTTGTAACGCCGACTGAATAAATGTCTTACTGTGCGCAACTTCAGTTGTATATTCGACAAATGGCAAGAACTCGCCTAAATATTCACGATTGCTATCTACTAATTTGAAAAGTTGATCCGCTTCACGCTCTTCTAATATTTTTAACGTCACATGTTCATTCACTTGATAACCAAACATCATCGATATCGCCTCCAGTTAAAATTGTCAAATTATTCGGTAAATTACATATATAGTAACATAAATATATGTATTTTTATTAAAAGCTTAAATTTCATTCTATTTTGTATTAGCATAAAATGCTTGAAATTAAAAAATGACACATTAGATTCCGCACCGCGACAATAAAAAATTGGAGTCTGAAACATCCATAATATAATAATGCTATTGTGCAAATTCGCAGTAACCGACTGAACTGAGAAGACGCTTAAGTCAAGCTTGTCCCAGTTCTAGTCATCCTTGTGATTGAGGCGCCCAGCAGAGCGCATTTCATTAAGACATTACTCAAGCTAAGCACACTGGAGACAGCGCATTTAAGATAAATTTTGTCCCCCTCCACATCTTATATATATTATTTCATAATCGTTTCAATGACAGTTCTAATATTTTTATCGATATATTTATCAACATGTTTAACTAGATAATAATGACGTTTCACATTAAGTGTTTTTATCACTAAATTTTCATAATCTTCAGGATTAATTGCTGATTTGGAAATAATAGCAAATCCATTTCCAGCCTCTGCCATTTGTTTAATAATACTAATATTATTAATTTCTACTAAATATGGATTTAATTTTAGTTCGGAAAGTCCTGCCTCTTGATAAAATCTCGTTCCTGATCCTTTTTCTCTAACGAAGCAGATATCCATTCTAGGTTTAATTGATTTTTTATAAATATACACCATTTCATCTTCAATTATTGTTTTACATTCTATCGCATTATCTTGAATGTCTTTTTCTACAATACCAATATCTACTCTATTGTGTTTAATATCGTTTATAACTGAATCTGAATTATTAATACGTAAATGAATATGTAACTTCGGATGTTGTTGCATAAGAATGGTAAGTTTTTCTGATAATAAATATTCACCATATGTATAACTACTTCCGACCGTAAGCGTGCCTGCGATGGTTTCGGATTCAGATGCTAAATTTTGCCATAATTCTTGTTCAATACTTTCCCGTTGCAATGCATATTGTAAAAGCTTTTCTCCATCATTCGTTAGTTTTAAATATGGAGACTTAAATTCAAATATATTCACATTATATTTTAATTCTAGACGTTTAATATCTCGACTAACAGACGGTTGTGACGTATATAAATTTTCTGCTGCTCTAGTAAAACTTTCTGTTTTGATTACTTCAATTAATACCTTATACGGATCCATGTATCATTCTCCTTCAAGTCTAATATATCATTTTTGATATAGATACTATACTAATTATTTATTTAACGTTATAACAATAACGTGCTAAGATTTCATATCGAGGTGAGAAATACATATGAAATCATTAACGCAAGCGTCATTTATAAAAGGCATTATGTTTACATTTGTGATTGCAATTACCAGTTATATATTAGCTCAATTTCCTGTTTTACATACAATTGGGGCTTTAGCTATTGCAATCATTTGTGCGATGATATACCGCCAAATCAAAGGTTATCCAGAACATCTTCGTCCTGGCATTACTTTTGCATCGAAGCGTTTATTAAAATTTGCGATTATCTTATATGGATTAAAACTAAATATGGGAGATATTCTAGGTAAAGGCTGGAAATTATTACTAATTGATATATTCGTCATTATCTTCTCAATTAGTTTAACTTTAGTTTTAAATCGTATGCTTAAAGGAAATAAAGATATCTCTATACTACTTGGTATCGGTACAGGTGTATGTGGCGCTGCAGCGATTGCTGCTACAGCACCAATTTTAAAATCTAAAGAGAAAGACACCGCAATCAGTGTAGGTATTATTGCGCTAGTTGGAACTATATTTGCGCTAATGTATACAGCCATCGAGGCTATTTTTAAAATACCTGCGATAACTTATGGCGCTTGGGCAGGTATAAGTTTACATGAAATCGCTCAAGTCGTTTTAGCAGCAGGTATTGGTGGACCAGAGACAATGACGTTTGCTTTACTTGGAAAATTGGGTCGTGTTTTTTTACTTATTCCATTAAGTATTGTCTTAATTCTGTATATGCGTTATCAATCAAATTCAGATCAACAACAACAAAAAGTTCATATTCCTTATTTTCTAATTGGCTTTATTTTAATGGCTTGTATAAATACGTTTATCCCTATACCTTCAATGTTTATGAATATTATTAATGTCATCACAACTTTATGTATGTTAATGGCAATGGTCGCTTTGGGGTTAAATATCGTTTTAAAAGACGTCATCTCAAGCGCACTTAAACCTTCTATCGTTATCTTTATTACTTCAATTTGTCTATCTAGTGTGACACTCCTAATCGCGTATATAATGTTTACATAGATGATGATGTTATACGTTTATATGCCAACAAAACGTGCATTCTAAAATACTGAAATGCACGTTTTCCAATCATTGTACTTCAATACTTGATTAGACTTCTGTTTTGTTCATTATCTCTCTCCAGTTGAAAATGGTGAACTATTATTATTAGATGTGCGTCCCACAGAAGAATATGAAAGTGGCTATTTCCCTGGAGCAATCTCCATACCGATTGAGGAATTAGAAGACAATGTTTTAGATTGGAAATATGAAAAATAAGGGAGTCGGTAATCCGACTCCCTTATTGCTATTGAATTATTAATAACCTGAACCGACTTCTTCCCCGTCTTCATCGTATTCTGTTACATAACCATCATCCGTATCAATGGTATAAGAACCGGCTAAATCTCCATTTTTATCAGTAAATGAGAAGCCCCATTTGCCGTCATCTGTTTTCTCTGGTTCTTTGTATGTGTATGTGTCCGTATCTAACGTATGACCTTCATATGATTCTACTTTATCAATGACATTGTCACGCGTTACTTCTTCTGAACTTGAATCAGAATCATCGCTGTCACTATCTGCATCCATTTTATCATCGATATAGTTATCAATTTCATCATCATCAAACGTTACTGTGACGTCTGTGACATCATCATCGTCGTCTCCAGCACTTGTCACATTCACTGAATCCGATTTAAACGTTTTACCTTCATATGTGCCTTGTGCATATACCGTTACTTCTTCATCAGGATCGTATGGTCCATATGTCTCAGAAGATGTTTCACTTCCAATTTCTTTATCATTCGCATATATTTTTACGTTATTTAACATATAGCCACCATCAACGCTAACGGTGAAACGTTTTTGTTTAAATGATTCATAAGCAATATTACTATCACTCATGTTAATCATTAACGCCCCTTTGAATTTCTTGCCATCAATATCTTTCGTAGCTTTTAAATTATAATCACCGATTGGGAACGTACCAAGCGTTTTTTCTTCATCTTCAGAAACTGTTGTCGTGCATTTTTTACCATTATACTCATAAGTAATATCTCCACTACTACTTGGATAAATGCTTACGGATTTTTGTGGAACATTAAATGTGTAATTATCAAAGAATAAGAATTTCTTGCCATCCTTAGAAATATTTAACACATTGTTCCCATTAGCATCGACAGACAAATTGTTGAAGCGATTATCTTTAATTTCTTTCGCACTTTGTTCTACATTGCTCCCAACATTATTTAAATCATCTTCTGTTTTGATATAGTTTAAATACGCGCGTGCTTCTTCCTGACTTAACTTCTGATCGTTTTGTGTCGTAACTTCTTTGGCTAACGCTTTTTCATCGTCTTTCTTGATTGCTTGTGCAATATTTGATGCTTGCTTTTCCGGAGAAAATTGATTTTTTAATAATGAAAATGCAACGATTAAAGCGATGAGCAATACAGCTATAACAGCAATAATAATCCACGTCTTTTTATTATCGCCTTTACGTGGTTGTTGATCATGTCTAGGGGCATAACCTTGCTGGTTATAACTGTTGTATCCCTGATTTGAATGTTGTTCATGCATATCTTGTCGAGGTTGGTTATGATGATTTTGGTTATGTTCATGTTGTGTATTAGCGCTATTCGACTTAGATTGGTGAACAGGCTTACCACAATTTGTACATACCTTCACACCTTCACGAAGCGGTTGCCCACAATTACTACAATATTTCATTAGTAGATCGAACTCCCATCAAATAGATTATTGAACTCACTGATTAAGTTAGCAAAGATTTGGTTAAATAAAGATTCCCCAAAAATCGTTACAAATAAGAAGAAAACAATAATGTAAATAATCACACCATAAAAACTTGAGAAGCGCGTATGATGATTGGCACTATATTTAGCAATCATGTACACACCTGAAATAACAATTAACAAGATGGATAGCATAAACAAGGCGCCACCAAATCCATATGAATTAGCAAACATTAAAATCAATGCAAGTACTAATACTGCGACTGAAACACTATTAATCAATACAAAATCCGACAATACTTTTCTGAATGGAATTGGCTGTCTCACTACTAAACGTGTGATACCATACGTCACACCTACGATAACCGCTAAGAATAAAATGATGGCTACAATAATCGAAAAGATAATTTGACTCTTAGGTGTCTCAAATAAACCAATTGTTGAAGGTATTGCAATCGCAAGTAACAGTGCGATGACTAATAAACCAATAACGAGTAAAGAAAATAACAATTTAAAACTAAATGCTTGTTGGCTTTTTAGAACTTGGTCAGGTGCTGCGAAAGCACTTCTGAAGAAACCTTTACTTTCTTCTGTCACTTCTTTTGCATGTTCACTAAATTGGCTTGATTGTTGTGGTTGTTGATAGTTTGAATACGGCTCATTGTATTGTTGTTGACTGTGATATGTATGTGATGCGTTGTTGTGAGGTTGTTGATTTGATTGTGGCTGATGCATTTGATGTTGTTGAGTTGTTGAATGATGTTCAGGTACATGCTGGTTATCTATCACTTTGCCTTCGTCATTATTACGTTTATCTTGTGTTGTGTTGTTTGTTCTAGATAATGGTTCATTATGATTTGATGTCGTTACGTGTTCTTCTCCCAATGATGCACTTGTATCGTATCGTCGCCCATTCGCCTCTGCATTTGAGATATCTTTCTCAGCAGAATTAACCGTTTGGGACTGTTTATCTATTTTATGGCCACACTCGCCACAAAATAAATCGTTAGGCTCGATTGCACTTCCGCAATTTGGACATTGCATAGGTGTTCCCTCCAATTTTTAATTTTTTTAATCTTCAAAAAGTATATCATTTATTTTGTATTGTTTTCTACATTATTTTAAACTTTCTATCAAAAAAATTATATATTCTAAAAAGCAATATTTCGACATATGCATTTTATACATTTGCCTAAATATTGCTTCGCTTAATATTAAAATAAAACATACAAAGATATTAGAAAACGGATCCCACTGTTGCCCATAAACTAGCATAATTAGCAATTAATATCGCAAAAATCTATTCACATTCAGATTTTGTTTAATAAGATTTAAATAATCTAATTTCAAATATTTTTTAACTCTATGAAGATAAGTTATTCAAGTGTTAAACCTTCTTCTTTTCTAGTAAAAACTTCACTTATAAATTAGACAATTAAAAGATTCTATAAAATACTTGTCTCATTTAGATAAAGAAATGGTTAATTTAGCGCAAAAATTAAAATGTTGCGAAAATATACAATCAATTCCTGGTATTGGTGAATTTACAGAAGCTATGTTAATCATTAAAATTGCTGTTATTACGCGCTTTAAATCGAACAAACAAGTCCATACTTATGTTGGTATTGATTTCAAACGATATCAATACGGTATCACTCACTTTAGAGGCACAATGAATAAGCGAGGAAATAAAAAATTTATACAATTTTTATTTTGGATAGTGATTAATTTTATTCGGGGCCTGCGTAACTATGATAATCATGTCGTCTATTATTAATAAATTAAGAAAGCAGCCTAATGAGAAAACTCATAAGACTGCCGTCATCGCTTGTATAAATCGATTATAAAATGTCATTACATATTTAAAATTGTCTGATCACTAATCATAGTTAAATCGATATTTATATCATTAGAATTAATCACTTCACTCTTATGCACTACTAATAATTCTTGTACAAAGTTACGAGCCCATCTACCATTTGATTTTTTCTCGTCGTCTAACTCACTATATTTATTTTCAACTACTTCTCTTAATAATTTTTCATCAAAAATCCATTGGTCCTTAGTTAAGGCTAAAATCACAATGTCAGCTACTTCTTTAGGCGCATAATCATCAAAATGAATTTTATAAGGAATTCTAGATTGTAGTCCTTCATTAGATTCTAAAAAACGTTCCATATCATTTTCATAACCTGCAAAAATTGCAATAAATTTCCCACGTTTATTTTCTAATTCTGTAATAAGTGTCTCTATAGCTTGAATACCGAAGTCATTACTTGATTTTTCCTTAGGCATCAATTGGTAAGCTTCATCAATAAATAACACACCACCTAATGATTGTTCTACTATTCTTTTAGTATTTTTTTCAGTATGCCCAATGTAGCTACCAACCATTTCACTGCGTTCAGTTTCGATTAAATGACCTTTAGAAAGTATCCCAAGTTGACCAAATATTTCAGCTAACAATCTCGCCACTGTTGTTTTACCTGTTCCAGGTGATCCTGTAAAAATCATATGGTAATTGCTCGTACTAATTGATTTACCTTGTTTTTCTAGCATTTGATTAAATTTCACTTCATTTACTATAGCATTGACATGTGTTTTAACATTCTGTAAACCTACTAAATTATTTAATTCATTTAATAATGATTGTAAAGTCTCCTTATCTTCATTTGTTTGTCTATTGAAAATTTCAAAATCTTCATTATTGATAGTAATTAGCACTTGATTATCAAGATATTCTCCACTTTCAGAAATACGTTGCATTTGTTGCATTGTTAATTTCTCATTAAAGTTACGAACCCATCTACCATTACTATTATCAAAATTAAATTTATATTCACTATCCATGACTTTCTCATATTTACTAGAGTCAAATTCATATCCTTTATCAATTAAATCCTTACTTCCTATTGCATATAATTCATCGAAGTTATAATCATCGAAATTAAAAGTGTTCGGAATTCTGGATGACAATCCTGGGTTAGAGTTTATAAAATCAACCATTTCATTGGTATATCCTGCAAATATTATCATAATTTCTTCTCTATAATCTTCCATATACTTAAGAATTACATCAATAGCTTCTTGTCCTGTACCTTTATCGCCTTCATTATTTACTAATGTGTAAGCTTCATCGATAAATAACACACCATTTTTAGCTTTTTCCAATATTTCAAAAGTTTGAGTAGCAGTTCTTCCAACGAATTCAGAAACTAAATCTTGTCTTGATACTTCAATAAAGTTATCACTTTCAATTACGCCTTCTTCATACAGAGCTCTTGCAATTAATCTGGCTACTGTCGTTTTACCTGTTCCTGGATTACCAACAAACATAGAATGCATTGATGGTAAACTTTGTTGAAGACCTCTTTCTTTTTTTATTTTATTTATTCTAGCAACATTTATAAACTGTTTGGTAGCTTCTTTTACTTTTTCTAAACCAATAAGTTCATTTAATTTATCTATTGCTTTACTTTCATTTTGATTATTTTTCTCAAAACGATTTGTCTCTTCTTCATTTTCTGCATAGTCCGCTTCTAGGAGATTCTCTGCTTCTTCATATTCTTTTATAGAAAGTTCAGCAACATCTTCATTAAAATCATATTCTAAGTCACTATAACCATGAGTTTGCATTATTTGATTAGTTGTTTCTGCTTCTATCAAATCATTTATTTGCGTTTGCTCATCACGGTTAATTATGTGTAGTTCTTCACCGATTGCGTCAGAAAAATCGTCTATTTCCACGGTAAATCCACCTATACTATTTGTATTAACTTTATTGATTGAAAGATAACTCTCGCTTAATTGCGCGAATGATTTACCTGAAATAATGTTTAAATTTTCTATAGTAAGTTGACCTTTATCTCTAGCACATATATCATATTCAAAATTTTCATTTTCTATATATAAATCATTAGCAAAAACTTGTGCTTCTTTTATAGCTGATATAAATCCAACAATTAGCGTGTTTTTTATTTTAGTACATGAGTAGTCAGACGTTCTCATACCCATTATCAATGAATTCGCAACAAAAGCTTTGGAGTTACCTAGATAAATTCCGCCTTGTTCTTTTTCAATTTTAGTCTCTATCGTTACACTATTTAATGTTATATAATTATTTTCTTTAGCAAAAAACGCTACTTTATTGTCATTTCCTTTTACAATTACATTATTTAACTGTACATTACTATTGTTGATTGATAATGCATTTTTATCTAATTTAGATGCATCGATAGTTAAGTTCTCAAAAATAACATCACTATTTTCAATGTCAAAAGTTGTTTCTAAACTTGTTTCTTCAGGTGAGGACTCTCCTCGAAATTTTATGTTAATATCTTCCAATGAAATTCCATCATGGCAACGATGTACGTCATTTTTAAGGCTATCAAATACTACCACATCGTTATTTCTAGCTAAACCATCTTGAAGCATTTTTTCTAAGCTCACTTTTCTAAAACCTTTACCCACAAGTATTGGTTTCTTCATTATCAATAACTCCTATCCTAATTTTTTTGCTAATACATATAAATAAATAAGCGCAACAATCCCTAAAATAAACGAATAATTCCAAACGAATAGTAAAAAGACATATTTTATCACAATTTTTATAGTTGCAAATATACAACCTATGCGATCTATGTCATCGATATAACTCGATTTATCAATAATTTTTCTGACAAAATGATCAACTACACACATAATGAATGGAAATAAAAGAAAATTTAAAATTAATATTACCCTACTCATTTGTACTTCTAACCAAGCTACATATAAGCAAAAAACTAAGATAGAAATAAAATATCTTCTTACCCATTCCTCCTTATTATCAAGTTTAAAAATATTCATAACTTTATTTTTAAGGTTAGTATTTACTTTGTTTGAACCCGCTCCAAACTGGCTATTATTTCCTTTATTATGTATATCACCAGTATTTACTGCATTGGAAGCTGCTCCAAATTGTACTGTAAACTCTTTTTCATCTTCTTTATTCTCAGTATCTTTATATTGCTGATTTCCTGCTCCAAATTGTTTTCTTAAATCACTAACATCTTTTTCATCATCTTTATTAATACTATCTTCTTTTAGGGTTTTTCCACAATTAGGGCAAAAACTTTGTAATCCATTTACTTTTTCTCCACAATCATTACATTTCAATATTAAATCATCACTTATATTTTAGATACTTTTTAATTTATAACTATATTTATTTATTTGTATATAATTTTAATAAAATAATTAGTTTTTGTCATCAAAGTATTAAAAAGCTCTCTTCAAAGTTATCATTTTTTAAATGGCTACTTTGAAGAGAGCTATATATTAACAATTTCTATTTTTATTTACTCGAATGTACCTGGGTTAAAGCCAGCTTCCCATTTATTAAATGGCCAATATCTTAATACAACTTTACCCACAAGTTGATCTTTATCTACTAAACCAACTTCAGCGAAACGGCTATCTATACTATTTTGTCTGTTATCACCTAAAACTAAATATTTATCTTTAGGGATTTTGTTCTTACCGTCAGCACCATTCACTTGGCTTGTCTTAAATGTACCAGTTAAATACTTACCTTGTTTGTGTTTCTTATTATAATCTAAATACGGCTCTGATACCTTTTTGTCATTCACATACAATTGATCACCTTTGTACTCTACTTTATCACCAGGCGTACCAATCACACGTTTAATAAAATCACGTTGTGCATCTTCATGGAAGACAACAACATCACCATTATCAATGTGATTCAATGTTTTAGAAATTTTACTTACAATCACTTTATTTCTATCTTGAAAAGTTGGATACATCGACGACCCTGATACTGTGTATGATGTGCCGATAAATTTTAATACAATACCTACAATTAAAAGTGCGCCACCAATGGCTACAATCCATTCAATTATCTCTTTTTTCAATTAAACCCCGCCTATCATCTTTTATAAACATAACTTACTTTATCACAAAATCATTGCAAAGTCGTTTCACTCATCTTTAAATCCGATAACGATATTACCCTCAAGTTCTTACTAAAGACACCGCATGCTATCATGAGGTCTTCTCTAACATATTGTTAGCCTCATCGTAACAAACCTCTTAGAACATTACTATTCAAGTTATCACATTTAAGTGTGCCTTCTCACTTTTATTTTCAAAAATAAAGTCAATCTTTCATATTCGTAAGAAATAACAGCGACTTTGTAAGGTTAGATAAAGGCAGTACTGACGCAATCTTCCTACAATTATAAGTGTAATAGAAATAAGGAGTGATGATATTGAAAACCTTAAGAAATACAGTCATTGCAGTCATTACTATTGCAATTGTCTTAATTGGAGGATTATTTGGATTAGATGCCTATTCCAATCAACACCCTAACAATCATGCAGTCAATGATTGGAATAAATTGAACCCCGTAGCACCAACATATAACTATTATGTTAAGACACAAAAACCATCAAACGTAGAAGTCGTTGATAAGGAAAAAGACTTCTATATCTACCATTACAACCAAACAGGTTACACCAAAGACGGTAAAGCTAAAAAGATTGATTATACAGCATCTAAAAAATTAAAAACGAATCATTACCTAGTTGTAAGTGAGAAATCTCACACTATTACATCTTATGAAGAAATCAAACAATCAGAAATTCCAACTCAAGCAAAAGAAAAATTATAAAACGAACAAGGAGTGCGATGGACATGCCAATTTTAAACGTCAATCATTTATCAAAAGTATATGGAAATAAACAAAAATATAAAGCGCTAAACGACATTAACTTTTCAGTGGACAAAGGAGAATTCGTCGCCATAATGGGCCCTTCTGGTTCAGGAAAGACGACGTTACTCAACGTCATTAGTTCGATCGATAGTATTTCTGGAGGAACTGTCGAAGTAAGTGGCAATGAAATTAATAAGCTAAAGGACAAACAATTAGCACAATTTCGCAAAAAAGAACTCGGATTTATCTTCCAAGATTACAGTGTGTTACCGACATTAACCGTAAAAGAAAATATCATGTTGCCGTTATCTGTTCAAAAAGTGAATAAAGATGAAATGGAACACAATTATAAAGAAGTAACGGAAGCCCTCGGTATTTATGATTTAAGTAATAAATATCCAAGTGAAATATCAGGTGGTCAACAACAACGTACAGCAGCAGCACGTGCTTTCGTTCATAAACCATCGATTATCTTTGCGGATGAACCAACTGGCGCACTTGATTCGAAAAGTGCGCAAGACTTACTCAATCGTCTTGAAGAAATGAATGCACAATTCGATAGTACTATTATTATGGTAACCCATGATCCATCCGCTGCAAGCTTTGCACAGCGTGTCATTATGTTGAAAGATGGACATATTCATTCAGAAATCCACCAAGAACATAAGTCAAAACGTGAATTTTATGATGAAATTATCAAATTACAGTCTGCCTTAGGTGGTGTCGCAAATGACATTTAATCAGATTACACTCAAAAATTTAAAAAGTAATTTTAAAAATTATGCACTATATCTCTTTTCATTAATCTTTAGTATTATTTTATACTTTAGCTTTGTCACTTTGCAGTATACGCATAGTATCAATAACGGTGGTTCTCCAAAAGTGATACAAGAGGGTGCTAAAGTAGGCGCAGTGTTCCTATTTATTACAATTATCATTTTCTTAATGTATGCGAACCAATTGTTTATTAAACGTCGAACACGTGAATTTGCATTATTTCAACTCATCGGTTTAACACGACAAAATATTTTACGAATGCTAGCAATTGAACAGCTTACTTTCTTTATTTTCACAGGTATCATAGGTATTTTAGTAGGCATTGTTGGTTCCGAACTTTTACTTAATATTCTAGTGAAAATGATGCACCTGAAAGTAGACGTGTCGATAGGATTTGAATTACCTGCATTAATTCAAACAATAGTAATGCTTGTACTCGCATTTATCTTGATTATGTTTCAGAACTACCTTTTTCTAAAAAGAAGAACGATACTGTCTATGATGAAAGATAGTACAAAATCAGAAGCGACTAAATCAAAAATTACTGTTCCTGAACTTATTGCCGGTATTCTAGGCATTGTCATGATTATCTTAGGCTATTACATCTCCACTGAAATGTTTGGCAAATTCCAAGGATTAACGATGGCCTTAGTAACACCTTTTCTCATTTTATTTCTAACTGTTGTAGGGGCGTATCTATTCTTTAGAAGTTCAGTATCTATCATATTTAAATCTCTGAAAAAATCAAAACATGGTCGTGTTTCAATTACAGATGTTGTATTTACATCATCTATTATGCACCGCATGAAGAAAAATGCGATGTCACTAACAATTATCGCGATTATTTCAGCAATAACGGTAACGATTCTATGTTTTGGTGCAATTAGTAAAGCCAATACGGATTATATGATTCAAACATCATCTCCTCAAGACATTAACTTTACTAAATCGCAATCAGCTCAAAAATATGAGCAATTATTAAAACAACATCATATTCAATATGACACTATAACATTAGAGGGAAGTAATACGAAACTGCTCAAAAATGATGTGTTAAAAAGTAAAACATCTAACGGTATACAAAATGCTGGTGTCATTGTTATGTCAGATGCGCAAATCAAAGGTAACCATGCTACAATTACGAACACACAAGGTCCACTGTCAGGTATGGTAAGTGTTCATACAGATAATGATATGACACTTCAAGGCCAACAGAAAGTGACATTACTTGTAAATCAAAATAATGACAATGAAGTCATCCCATCAAATGTGTCTATAGGTGGTCCCGTATTAAAAGTGAGTCCAGACGTTTACAATAAATTGAAACTGAAAGATCAATTATTACATCATTATGGTTTCGATATTAAACAGCACCAAGACATATCAAAAGCGGAAAAATTAGCTAAAAAAGTGAGTCCAACTGTAGCGCTGAAAAGCGATACAAAACAAATGCTTGATGAAAGTAACGGTATTTTAATGTTTGTGACTTCATTCTTAGGACTAGCATTCCTAATCGCAGCTGGATGCATTATTTATATTAAACAAATGGACGAAACTGAAGATGAAATTAACAATTACCGTATCTTAAGACGTATCGGTTTCACACATACTGATATGACGAAAGGTTTGGCCTTAAAGATATTATTCAACTTTGGTTTACCTTTAATTATTGCGTTACTACACGCCTTATTTGCAGCACTAGTATTTATGAAACTGATGGGAGAATTTTCTCCAACACCAATTATCATTGTGATGATTGTGTATTCACTTGTGTATCTTATCTTTGCTGTGATATCGTTTGTTCACGCAAATCGAATTGTAAAACACGCTATATAATAATTAAGAAGAAAGGATGTTTTTAAATGAATATTAAAGAATTAATTCGTAAATCTTATGAGGATTTATTAAGTTTAAAAGTCAACTGGTTTAATGGCCTAATGTTAGTACTTATCGTCTTTGTCTTGAGTAGTATTGCAACACCATTTATTGGAGTGCCGGTAGGCTTACTTGGTGGCGGTTATCTCTTGAAACGTTATGAAGAAAAACAAGACAACTGATAGTCAATTGCAAAGTAGATTGGAATGGGAGTGGGACATAAATAATATGATGGTGCTATTTTGCAAATTCGCAGTAGCTGACTGAACTGAAAATGCGCTTAAACCGAGCTTTTCTCAGTTCTAGTCATCCTTGCGGGCGGGGCCCCAGCAAAGAGAACTTCATCAAGAAATCTACAAGCAAAGCAAGCTGGGAGTCGGGGCCCCAACACAAAGAAATCACGAAAGTGATTTTACAAGCAAAGCAAGTTGGGGTGACGACGAATTTAAAAAGAATTCTGTCCCACTCCCTACTCCTTTTTGCTATGTATTTTAATAATTATAACCTTTTTGTTTTAATATTGTTTTTTATTTTATATATTTTATAATTAAATTAACAGATATATTTAATTCATCTAAGAAAGGACATCAAGAAATGCAATTTAAAACTAAGTATCGTTTCTCTATTCGAAAGTTTTCAATAGGAACAGGCTCCGTTTTATTAGGTGCCTTTTTATTTGTAGGCTTTCAGGATGTAGCTCATGCGAGTGAATTACATAATAGTACGTTACAAACGGATACGACTTCCAATCCTCAATCTTTTGAAAGCAAAGTCAATCATTCAACAGATGAAGTCGTACGTAATACAGCTTCACCATCTCATTCTGATCCCCTAAACAATACAGAAAAGATAACAAAAACAGAAACTCAGTCTCAAACAACTAGTAAAACGACTAATCCTGATAAAGAAAAAGCAAACGCGCAAGCAATTACCGCTTCACCTCAATTAAAAGAAAAAACTTCACATACTCGTTCACGTCGTTCTGCAACGTCACCAATTGCTTCAGAAGGCGTTTTAGAGGATACAACGACAACTGCAACACCTAATATGGATGATGCTAATGGCGCATCGGTTAAAAGTAGGGATGTTGTCATTCCACAACCTAAAGATTCAAATACAATTCCAACACCAAATGTCGTATTTGAAAAAAATTCTGATCCAAATCAATATACATTTGCGATAACAGACCTTAAAGCTTTTAATGCTGCCTATCATACAAAGTATTATTATCGTTTATCTAAACCTTTCGACGACTCTAATGACGTAACGATTGAGTTAGTTAACGGTGAGACAAATTCTGTAGTAGAAACAAAACAAATTAATTCACCTGGCATTGTATCTATTGGTGAAAATTCTTTAGAAAGAGCAGTAGCTGCTCAAAATCCTCAAAAAGCGAAATATGTTCATATCAATTTCACTTTCTTAAATACATTAGACTCATTCAAAAATACGGTTTCAACAATTAGAGCACGTTTTGAAATAGATGAAAATGGTAGCTTAGAAGATCAACGTAGCGGCATACAAATTTACGATTTATTTAACCGAGCGAACGAAGGAACAACCATTACTGATCCACAATATTATGTGCCTCATATTGTTCCTGAAACGACCTATTATCGTGTTGTTAATAAAAACAACCCTACATATCAAGCAAATAAGACTAATATCAATGCGCAAACATATCAACCAGATTTCACTGAAAAGGAGTTAGCACATTATACAATTAAAGGAATGGATGGACAAATCTATACCGCTTCAAATTCACGTGAATTTGAAGGTTACAAATTATATCAAATTGCTGAGCCTGATCATATGTCTGGCCCAATGGTGCGCCCATATCAAGTTGGGTTAAGATATGTGGATGCTGAAACGAATAATGGCGGCGTCAAACGTATAAAAGAAATTATTGGAGAAGATGGTACTACACGTATCGAAATTTGGACTTTATCAGCCGACCATATGTCTGAATCTGCTAAAAACACAGGTATTGATACGACAAATTATGTCAAAGTGTATGAAGCAACGTTAAGACCTGGCGAAAGAAATAAAAATGATTTAGGTAAACAAATTTTTATACCTGGATATGATATTCCATTCCTTGTACAGCCAGCAAGTGCAGGTGAAGGTGCTGTAGGTAACCTTTTTGCACCTAATCAATCAATAAATGGTGTACAAGTTGGACGCGGCAGTAACTTCCGTTTACAAAACTTATTAGCTAAAGCACATCCAATTATCTATTATTACACAGCAATCGACCCTGTTGAGGTTACATTAAAAGCAAACAAAGTAGTTAAAGGGGAACATACGCTAGCGCAAGGTGAATTCACTTTCAATATTGTAGCTGGTCCTAATTCACCAGCTATTCCAGAGGCTTCGCAATCAAAAACAAATGCAGCAGATGGTTCAGTTACATTTGATAAGATTTCATTTACCAAACCAGGTACTTATACCTATACAATTACAGAAAATAAAACTAATCTCAATCCGAATTTTGATGCTGAACCATTAACGATTACAGCAACTGTTACAGTAACCGAAGAAAATGGTGTCTTAAATGCAAATGTGAGTTATGCATATGAGTCAGACACTGATAATAACCAAGCATTTACTAACTATTATGTAGCACCTAAGCAATTAGACTTTGATGTTCATTTTACAAAATCATTAGTTGGTCGTCCGTTAAATAATGAAGAGTTTCAATTCACTATGAAAAATGCTGACGGCGAAGTTATCGCTACAGGTACAAATAATGCGACAGGTCAAATTAACTTCAACTTTATTGAAGGTAAACGTCCAACTTATACGAATGTCGATGCTGGTAAAACCTTCACATATACTGTTGAAGAAGTTCCTAGTAACTTACCGAATATCAATAGTGATTCTATGAAAGCAATTGTAACTGTAAATGTAACTAAAGATTTACACGTACTTACAGCAACATCACTCGCACCAGCGGATACTGAATTTAACAATACATTTGTTCCACCAACACCACCAACACCTGTATTCCAACCTGAAAAATTTGATTTATCAGTGGAAAAATATGACATTACAGGCAACAAATTATTAGATGATGATAATGAATTAGCGAATAAATATGCAGATACTAATGTGAATCCTTATGCAGATCAAACAACTAATAATGAACCAGAAAACATAAATACTAAAACACTTAATCGTGGGAATAAAATTGTATATCAAGTTTGGTTAGATACAACGCACTTAACACCAGAGAATAAAATTAATAAATTAGGCATTACTGATGACTATGATGAAACAAGCGTAGCTGTTCAAAGTATTAAGGTATATGACGGTATCACTGGACAAGACGTTACAAACTTATTTGACATTACAGATGAGAATGGTGTCATCACAGCCACGTCTAAAGAAAGTTTAGTAAAAGATCATGTCTTAGATAATACACAAATCCCGTTTGGACGTTATTACAAATTAGATATTGTCGGCGTTATTAAAGACAGTGCTAAAGCTAACAAAGACATCACTAACGTAGCGAATCAGTCTGTTCAATTCTTTAACCCAGCCAAAGGTGGTAATGAAGTCCCACCTCCTAAACCATCAGAAAAACGTGTAAACAAGGTAAAACCTGTACCAGTAAACTTTGAATTCAAAGTGACTAAAAAATTGGAAGGTGGTCAACTTAAAGGTGGAGATTATACCTTCATCTTAACTGATTTAAACAACCCTAATCACCAAGTACAATTAGCAACAAATGATGCGAATGGTAAAGTGAATTTCTTGCCAATTAAATTTAATAAAGTAGGCACTTACGTTTACCAAATCACTGAAAAAGTGGGAACAGACACAAATATTGCTTACGATACAATGTCTATCACAGCAACAGTGGTCGTTACTGAAAATCCGGAAACTGGTAATTTACAAGCAACTGTAACTTACTTCAGTTCAGGCGGTAAATCAGTCGGAGTAAATGATACTGAGTTTAACAATACTGTTAAACCACCAGTACCACCAACACCAAGCAAACCACCACATAACCCACCTAAAACACCGGGTAAACCTCCTGTTAACCCGCCAGGTAACCCACCTGAAAAACCAGGAGTACCACCGACACATCACGTGCCACCAACTCCTGAACAACCAAATCAACCGAAACACTTACCAAAAACTGGTAGCGGAGATGTTAATATTAACACACCATTATTAGCCACATTATTTGCAAGTTTAGGTAGCGTATTATTGTTCGGTAGAAAAAGAAAATGTAATAAATAATCAATTTTAATTACTAAAGACCTAAGAAGCAATTGCGCTTCTTAGGTCTTTTTCATTGATTATGGTAAAAATTTAAATGATAAATAAATACTCAACCAACATATGATTACAAATGCGCCTACTACAAAGACAAATGATAAGATGCTCGTAATGAGATTACGTGTTTTACTTGTCTGAACTTCATTAGGATCTTGACCATTCATAAATGCAACGATTCGATCGTAATTATCCATACCGTGCTTGTATTTAATTTTGTCGATTTGCGTACTACTATAAAAACCTACAGAAAAAATGACATAGGTAATCGCAACGCCCCACCAACTCAAATAAAATAAAAGTGGTCCTATTAAAACACATGCTAATAACATCCAAACCAACATCATCCACGTCCAAAAATCCATGTCTTTTTTAATAGTTTCATGTTCCATACGTTTCACGTCTCCTTTGACAAGATCATCTAATGAAACATTAAATAAATTACACATCATTAATAAATTATGGATATCTGGATAACTTCTTTCATTTTCCCAATTAGAAATCGTTTGTCTTGAAACATATAATTTTTCAGCTAGGTACTCTTGAGAATAATTTTCTTTTTCTCTATATTTTCGAATTTGTTGACCGATTTCCATCATCCATAACTCCTTAACCATTTAGATTAATCTTGCCTAGAATAGAAGCAAGATCGAAATGAATAATCGTATCTCACTTCAACTCCATAGAAACGTCTCTGTATATAAAAAACTACCAAATTTCTTTGACAATCACATCTTTTTCATTGTCAAAATCCTTTTACATGCTGTAATATCAACATTTACAAGACTTCCTGACGTCTAAAAAAAGGAGCTGCGCTATTTATTAAAACGCAGTTCCTCTTTGCTATAAGCCATTATTAATTAAACGATTTTAAAATAACATCAAGCATCTTTTTAATATAGGCTTCATCTAAAGTTTCAGGTTTAATTAAAATATTGAAATAAATAGGTGAGAAAATTAAATCAATAAATAAATCTTGGTCCGCTTCTTTGATATGTTGTGCGATAATCGATTTTAATACTTTTCGGTTACTTTTAAAATAACCTTTCATAAATAACTCACGTGCATCATTTTGTTGATTACTAATCAATATCTCAATTACCGCTCGTCCAAGATTCGTTTTATAAATTTCCATTATTTTTATTAAATATTGATATAATCCCGTATATAAATCTTTATTATCATTTTCGAAAATCTGTGTTCTACTTACAAACATATCTACAATAATAGATGACTTATCTTTCCAACGACGGTAAATCGTCGCTTTGGAAACGCCTGTATTTTCAGATAGTTGATCAATTGTAATTTCTCTAAAATGCGTCTTAGTTAACAATTTATCTATTTCATTAAAGATTTTATAATTAATTGTCGGATCTTTCGGTCTTCCAGCCATGTTTTCCCCTTCTTAAATGCGAAATAATTTCAACGATTTCAAATATAATTACTGCACTTACAAACCACGCAATAAAGCCAACAACAATGCTTAATAGCCATTGATTTGTATAATAAAGCATCCCCCATGTTGCTAATATACTAATTAACACGCCAGTCATACCAAACACTGCACCTCTACTTACGTGTTTAGCAATGACATCACCATGTTGCATACCTGTGATAAATAATGAAACTAAGAATACTGCCGGTAATGTCGCAAAGACACCACCTAGCTCTTTCCAAGGTAATATTACAGAAATAATATAACTGAGTGTAACCGCTAATCCCCCAACAAGGAATTTGATTAATGCTAATTTCATTACAAAAGCCTCCAATGATTAATTCATATGTCTAACGACAAACATGCCAATTGAAATGACAAGCCAACATATCAATGCAAAGCCTGTACCTCTTTTATAATCTCTTTTACTAATATAAAGAGAAGTTAGAAAGACAGTAACAATGCACGATATAATACCAATAATCGCACCAGAACTAAGATGAATTGACATTTGCACGAGTTGATTACCACGATGATCTATCGCAAGCGCTATGATTGCAGCTAAGTAGACTGCCGGCATAGTAGCGATAATACCACCCATTTTACCGCCGACTTTCTCGGCCATAATAGATGCAAATGCTACTGCAAGACCTCCAATAACAAAATGAAGAATAGCACTAGAAACGGAGATTCCAAACACATTAAACCCTTCTTCTTTAATTATTAAACGATACGTTTCGTTTAATAATATTGTAAAACTATTTCAGTATAATGTAAATGGCGTACGAAATAAAACTAATTTTCAAATTTTTATAAAAAAATCTCCTTTCAGACACTGCCTAAAAGGAGATTTTTCACTATCTTTTATAAATTTTTATCTTAATTTCATAATAATCATCATGATCTTTATCACGTTGTTCTACACGTATACCAGATTGTTCAATTGCTTGAACGCTCTTTCCAACTTCATCACGTGCCTGTGTTAAATCTTTGGAGAATTGGAAAGATTGGGCTTTAACCTTTTCAGGTCCAATTTTTTGTTTAACACGTGCTTCTGTTTGTTTAACGTTTAACTTTTGATTGATGACTTGTTCAATGAGTTGTTCTTGATCTTCTTCTTTAAGAGATAAGACTGCTCGAGCATGACGCTCTGTAATCTTACCTTCTCTTAAACGACTGATGACTTTAGGTGCTAACTTCAGTAAACGCAACTTGTTCGCAATAAAACTCTGACTTTTGCCTAAACTTTTAGCTAATTCACTTTGCGTAGTTCCACCAATTTCAAGCAGTTTTTTATATGCTTCCGCTTCTTCGACTGCAGATAAATTTTCACGCTGAATATTCTCAATTAAAGCAACAACAGCAGTTTCTTCATCATTCATATGACGAATAATGACATCGGCTTGTGCTTTATGCAAGGATTGTAACGCTCTGAAACGGCGTTCACCTGCGATGATTTCATACATATTTTCTTCAATTGGTCGCACGACAATCGGTTGCAATAGCCCATGTTCATCAATGGATTCCGCAAGTTCTGTAATTTTACTTGAGTCAAACACCTGTCTTGGTTGATAACGGTTAGGTACAATACGCTCAATTTGAATGGATTCGACGCTAGAATTGCGATCTTCTTCAATGTATCCAACGATGTCATCTTTATTTTTCAATCCAAATAATTTTGAAAAAGGTTTTTTCATTATCCATTCACTCCTCTTAAAATTAATTTTAACATGTAAGTGCTATTAATTTTCTAGTAAAGGAGATTTATTAGGCGTACCAGGTTTTCTAGGATATTTTTTAGATGTTTGACGACGTTTATCAATTATAATCATTTGTCGTTCTCCAGCATCTTCAGGTAAATCGAAAGTGTAAGAATCACTAAAGACGCCACCTAATATACTAATCCCAAATTGCGCTTCTTCTAATTCTTCTTCTCCTTTAGAAGACTTCAATGCGATGAAATGGCCACCCTTTTTAACTAAAGGCAAGCATAATTCACTTAGCACTGTAAGTCTGGCTACTGCACGTGCGGTTACAACATCATATGTTTCTCTATTAACGCCTTTGCCGAATGTTTCAGCTCGATCATGCACAAAGCTAACTTGTGTTAAGCCGAGTTCGGCAGCTAAATGATTTAAAAATTGGATACGCTTATTTAGTGAATCTACAATCGTCACTTTCAACTCAGGGTATACAATTTTCAACGGAATACTTGGGAAACCAGCACCCGCGCCAACATCACAAATGGCTAAGGGCTGATTAAAATCATAATAAAAGCTTGGTGTAATAGAATCATAGAAATGTTTCAAATAAACTTCATGTTCATCTGTAATACTAGTGAGATTCATTTTCTCATTCCACTCAACAAGTAGACGATAATATGTCTGAAATTGTTCTTTTTGTTTATCTGACAACTCAATTCCATGTTCACTTAATTCTTTAGCTAGCCATTCTACGCCACTCATTAATTTTTCACCCTTTGCAATTTACCTTGTTCTAAATAAACAAGTAAGATTGAAATGTCTGCTGGGTTAACACCAGAGATTCGTGATGCCTGTGCAATATTCAATGGTTTAACTTCAGCTAATTTTTCACGTGCTTCAGTCGCTAAACTATCAACTTTACTATAATCTAAGTCTTCAGGAATTTTTTTCGCTTCCATACGTTTAACTTTCTCAACTTGTTGTAATGATTTATTGATATAACCTTCATATTTCGTTTGAATTTCAACTTGCTCTTCAACCGCTTCAGGTAATTGATGCGTTTCTTCTAAGATTTCTAAAATCGTATCATAAGTCATCTCTGGACGTCGTAATAAATCAATCGCCAATATACCATCTTTAAGACGTGAACCACCATGTGCTTCAATAACAGATTGCGTATGTTCATTTGGTTTAATGCGAATATTAGTTAGACGTTCAACTTCATCTTGAATTTGTTGGCGCTTTTCATTAAAGCGTGCATAGCGTTCTTCAGAAATCATACCTAATTCATAACCCATATCTGTTAAACGTAGATCGGCATTATCATGACGTAATAGCAATCTATATTCAGCACGAGAAGTTAATAAACGATACGGTTCATTTGTACCTTTCGTAACTAAATCGTCAATTAACACACCGATGTATGCATCTGAACGGCTTAAGATTTTTTCTCCTGTCCCTAACACTTTACCCGCTGCGTTGATTCCCGCCATAATACCTTGTCCAGCCGCTTCTTCATATCCTGATGTACCATTAATTTGACCGGCTGTATATAAGTTTTTAATCATTTTAGTTTCTAATGTTGGCCATAATTGCGTTGGTACAATGGCATCATATTCAATCGCATAACCGGCACGCATCATGTCGGCCTTTTCAAGACCAGGAATTGTTTCTAACATTTGACGTTGCACATGTTCTGGCAAGCTTGTTGAAAGTCCTTGAACGTATACTTCATTCGTATGACGACCTTCAGGCTCTAAGAAAAGTTGATGTCTAGGTTTATCGTTGAAACGGACAAATTTATCTTCAATTGATGGACAATAACGTGGACCTGTCCCTTTAATCATACCTGAATACATGGCTGATAAGTGTAAGTTATCATCGATGACTTTATGTGTACGATCATTTGTATACGTCAACCAACATGGTAATTGATCAAGTATATATTCTGTAGTTTCAAAGCTAAATGCACGACCTACCTCATCACCTGGTTGAATTTCAGTTTGAGAGTAGTCGATTGTTTTTGCATTCACACGTGGTGGTGTACCCGTTTTAAAACGTACAACTTCAAAGCCTAATTCTCTTAAATTATCAGCTAACGTAATAGATGGAAGTTGGTGGTTTGGACCACTTGAATATTTCATATTACCTAAAATAATTTCACCACGTAAAAACGTACCTGTAGCAATTACAACCGCTTGTGCACGATATTCAGTGCCGATATTTGTACGCACACCTTTAACTTCATCATCTTCAATGATTAATTCGTCTACCATACCTTGCATGATATCTAAATTATCTTCATCTTCAATTACACGTTTCATTTCTTGTTGGTACAATACTTTATCGGCTTGCGCACGTAATGCACGTACAGCTGGGCCTTTACCAGTATTTAACATACGCATTTGGATATGCGTTTTATCAATTGCTTTTGCCATTTGGCCACCTAATGCGTCAATTTCACGAACGACAATACCTTTAGCTGGACCACCTACTGATGGATTACATGGCATAAAGGCAATGTTGTCTAAATTAATTGTTAACATTAGCGTTTTGGCACCACGTCTTGCAGATGCTAAACCTGCTTCAATTCCTGCATGCCCAGCACCAATGACAATTACATCATATTCTTGAACCACCTGATTGACCTCCTTTAAATTTCCTTTTTCTATATTTTATTACTAAGACTTCCTACCGTCTTAATTTGTTTAATGTTTATTATTTCGTTCTCGAATGGCTATGATCTGCAATTTCATTATTTTCCTAAACAGAACTGACTAAATAATTGGTCAATTAATTCATCACTTGCGGATTCACCAATAATCTCACCTAATAGTTCCCATGTACGCGTTAAATCAATTTGAACCATGTCCATAGGAATACCAGATTCCGCTGCCTCAATCGCATCTTGAATTGCATTTCTAGCTTGTTTCAATAGAGAAATATGTCTTGAATTAGATACATATGTCATATCTTGGTTTTGAACATCGCCACCAAAGAATAAATCACGTATTTGTAATTCTAGTTGATCGATGCCTTCTTGTTTAAGCATAGAGGTTTGAATAAGTGGCGTATCACCAATCATTTCTTTAACTTCATCTATATCTAAATGTTGTTCTAAATCTGTTTTATTTACAATGACAATAGCATCTTCATTTTTGATAACTTCATATAAAGTACGATCCTCTTGTGTTAAAGGTTCGTTATTATTTAAGACAAATAAGATTAAATCTGCTTCGCTTAAGGCTTTTCGTGAACGTTCAACACCAATCTTTTCAACGATATCTTCAGTGTCACGAATGCCCGCAGTGTCTACCAATCTTAAAGGTACACCTCTGACATTAACGTATTCTTCTAAGACGTCACGCGTCGTACCTGCAACTTCAGTTACAATCGCTTTATTATCTTGAATAAGATTATTTAACATTGATGATTTCCCTACATTTGGTTTACCAACAATTACTGTTGAAAGACCTTCTCTCATAATCTTACCTTGTGTCCCAGTTTCTAATAGAAGGTTAATTTCGTTTTTAATTTTTTTAGATTGTTCTAATAAGAACTCTGTTGTAGCATCTTCAACATCGTCATATTCAGGATAATCAATGTTCACTTCTACTTGCGCGAGAATTTCTAAAATGGATTGTCGTTGTCGTTTAATTAAGTCGCTGAGACGCCCTTCAATTTGATTCATAGCAACTTTAGAAGCACGATCTGTTTTAGAACGAATAAAGTCCATAACAGCTTCAGCTTGAGATAAATCAATTCGTCCGTTTAAGAATGCACGCTTAGTATATTCACCCGGCTCTGCCATTCTAGCACCATACGTCATTGTTAGTTCTAATATACGATTAATGGTTAAAATACCACCGTGACAATTAATTTCAATAATATCCTCACGGGTAAATGTTCTTGGTGCTCTCAACACAGATATCATAACTTCTTCAACAATTTCATTTGTTTCTGGATCGACGATATGACCATAGTTAATCGTATGGGAATCTACATCTTCTAATTTTTTCTTTCCTTTATATAGTTTATCTCCAATTTCAACGGCTTGCGGTCCAGATAAACGGACAATACCAATTGCACCTTCACCCATTGGCGTTGAAATACTAGTAATTGTATCGAAATCCATGATTATCCTCGCCTCCTTATTCAAGTAAAATTTCATTATAACATTGTAATTTGTTTCTATTAAAATTGCTAACAAGTTGATTGATTGTTGTAAAGGTAAGGCTCCTGTTTGTCTGACGTCAGACTGACGGTAGTCTTAACATCTCCCCTACCCTGCTTATTTAATCCTTTTATTAAACACTTTCGCAATTTTAAGTACATGTTCTAAGCTACCTTGAATTTCAAGTGTAGACATGTCTTTAGCTGGTTGCCTAGCGATAACGATAATGTCACGTGCGATGATATCTTCTTTATGAACTTTGAAATTTTCTCTAATCGCACGTTTAATTCTGTTTCGAGTCACTGCATTACCTAACTTTTTAGATACGCTAATTCCTAATCGGAAATGATCTTTATTACTATTATAGGTATAAACAACAAACTGTCTATTTGCTACCGATTTGCCTCTTTTATAAATGGTTTGGAAATCAGTATTCTTTTTTATACGGTAAGCTTTCTCCACGTTCACATCACTCGCTTATATTATTCTTTGCCATTCTATTTTATGTTCGTTCTGATATAGCGTGTCCCAATTTATACCTATTGAAACGAAAAAAAAGACCACTGAGAAGTCAGTGATCTTATGCTGATAAAACTTTACGGCCTTTACGACGACGACGTGCTAAAACTTTACGGCCATTTTTAGTGCTCATACGTTTTCTGAAACCATGAACTTTACTATGTTTACGTTTATTTGGTTGATAAGTACGTTTTACCATGCAAAACACCTCCATCTACATATTTATCCAGCTCACTCGCTCTTGTAGTGATCCTGATTATTTTAATAGATAAATTATACTTTCTGATATCAGAATTCTTGTTTTAATTCAATTTTATCTAGTCATAATTCAAGCAACTACTACAATATAACAAATTACTATTTATAAAGCAAGCAGCATTTGCAGTAAGATACTAATTTTTTAGTAAACTTTGTCACAAAATCATTTTTTAATATTTATACATTTTGCGCCGAGTCTATAGTACTTTCGTTATTCATTTTAAATACATCTTTATAAATTATTTCCCAAGTCTGTTATAATACATGGTGCTTTTATTTCAAAAATTATCCACTTATACACAGATGACCATTCAATAATTGTGGATAATATAACCATTATTAACAGATTTATACCTAATTTAACAACATATTCACACCTATTTGACATCTCTCTTGGTTAAAAAGTATAATTGTGTGGATAAGTCGTCTAATTCATTATTTTAACAGGATTTATTTATTGATTTTATATACGTTTTTAGTGTGAATAAATCATAGCATATATAAAGTTATCCACCGAATGTTATTAACTTGTGGATAATTATTAACATGCTGTGATTATTTTTATCCACTTGTCTAAATGTCTGTGTATAAGTCTTAAATTTAAAGAAGATGGAGTTTATTATATGTCAGAACAAGAAATTTGGAAAAAAGTATTAGACGTTGCTGAATCAGAAATATCTAAATCGACATTTAATACTTTTTTGAAAGATACGGAGCTTAAAGAAATTCGTGATAACGTTGCGATTATTTTCGTAATACATGAATTTTATGCAGAATGGTTAAATTCTAACTATAAAGAAGTTATTCAAACAATTATGAAAGATGTTATTGGTTTTGAAGTTGAACCCAAATTTTTCACTGCTGAACAATTAGCAGAACTTGATGAAGAGAGTCGTAAAGCCAAATCACCAAGCAGCGAACCTCAGCGTCACATCATTGAGGATGTTCATGAAGGTACAGATCAATTTAATACACACAATACATTTGATACGTTCGTTATTGGACCTGGTAACAGATTTCCACATGCAGCAAGTCTTGCAGTTGCTGAAGCACCAGCCCAAGCATACAATCCTCTATTTATTTATGGTGGTGTTGGTCTTGGTAAAACGCACCTTATGCATGCGATTGGTCATCATGTTCTCAGTAATCAACCAAATGCTAAAGTGCTATACACTTCAAGTGAAAAATTCACAAATGACTTCATTAAATCAATTCGTAACAATGAACCTGAAGCTTTTAGAGAGAAATATAGAAACATTGACGTGTTACTGATTGACGATATTCAATTCATTCAAAATAAAGAACAAACGCAAGAGGAGTTCTTCCACACATTTAATGAATTACATCAAAATAAGAAGCAAATTGTCATTTCAAGTGACCGCCCACCTAAAGAAATCGCTAAATTAGAGGACCGTTTACGTTCTCGATTTGAATGGGGCTTAATCGTTGATATTACGCCTCCTGATTATGAAACACGTATGGCAATTCTTCAGAAAAAAATCGAAGAAGAAAATTTAGAAATTCCAGCTGAAGCATTAAATTATATTGCTAATCAAATTCAATCAAACATTCGTGAATTAGAAGGTGCACTCACGCGTTTACTTGCCTATTCGAAGCTTCAAGGCAGACCGATTACAACTGAATTAGCAGCAGAAGCACTTAAAGATATTATTCAAGTTCCTAAATCTAAAAAAATTACAATTCAAGATATTCAGAAAGTCGTTGGGCATTATTATAACGTTCGTATTGAAGATTTTAGTGCGAAAAAACGTACCAAATCAATTGCGTATCCTCGTCAAATCGCTATGTATCTATCAAGGGAACTTACTGATTTCTCATTACCTAAGATTGGTGAAGAATTCGGTGGTCGCGATCATACAACGGTTATTCATGCACACGAGAAAATCGCAAAGGATATCAAAGCAGATCCAATTTTTAAACAAGAAGTAGAAGATTTAGAAAAAGAAATTCGCAATCAATAATGTAAACATTCGAAACTGTTATACAACAGATTACGACGTTTAAGCGTGGGAAATAATGTAAATGGTCTGTTACCTTGAATGAAGCGCCAATAAGTCTGACAAGTGAGCAAGATGATTTTGTTAGCAATTGTGGATAATGTTAAAAAGTAATACACAGCATCAACAGTTTATCCACATGTGTATAACTTTGGCACATAAGGATTTTCTTAACATATCCACTAATCCACAAGCCCTACTACTATTACTATGAATTTAAAACCTATATAATTATATATAAACGACTGGAAGGAGTTTAAATTAATGATGGAATTCACAATTAGAAGAGATTATTTTATTAATCAATTAAATGACACATTAAAAGCCATCTCACCAAGAACAACATTACCGATTTTAACAGGTATCAAAATCGATGCTAAAGACAACGAGGTCATTCTTACTGGTTCAGATTCTGAGATATCTATTGAAATTACAATCCCTAAACAAGTTGATGGTGAGGATATTGTCACTATTTCTGAAACAGGTTCAGTCGTGCTTCCTGGTCGTTTCTTCGTAGATATTATTAAAAAATTACCAGGTAAAGACGTAAAATTATCAACAAACGAACAATTCCAAACACTGATTACATCTGGACATTCAGAATTTAACTTAAGTGGTTTAGATCCTGATCAATATCCATTATTACCTCAAGTATCACGTGATGACGCCATTCAATTATCAGTAAAAGTCTTAAAAAATATCATTGCACAAACAAATTTCGCAGTGTCCACCTCAGAAACACGCCCAGTACTTACTGGTGTGAACTGGCTTATACAAGATAATGAATTAATATGCACTGCGACTGATTCACACCGCTTAGCTGTAAGAAAATTGAAGTTGGAAGATGAGTCAGAAAACAAAAATGTCATCATTCCAGGTAAAGCTTTATCAGAATTGAATAAAATTATGAGTGATAGTGATGAAGAAATCGATATTTTCTTCGCTTCAAACCAAGTATTATTTAAAGTTGGTAATGTAAACTTTATTTCTCGTTTATTAGAAGGTCATTATCCAGATACGACACGTCTATTCCCAGAGAATTATGAAATTAAATTAGGTTTAGACAACGGTGAATTCTATCACGCAATTGATCGTGCTTCTTTATTAGCACGAGAAGGTGGTAACAATGTTATTAAGTTGAGCACAGGTAATGACGTTGTAGAATTATCATCAACATCACCTGAAATCGGTACTGTAAAAGAAGAAGTGACAGCAACTGATGTGGAAGGTGGCAACTTGAAGATTTCATTCAACTCTCGTTATATGATGGATGCGCTGAAAGCAATTGATAATGATGAAGTTGAAGTAGAATTCTTTGGTACGATGAAACCATTCATTCTTAAACCAAAAGCAGATGACTCTGTTACGCAATTAATTTTACCAATTAGAACATATTAGTTTTAGAGGGCCATACCCTCAACATCAAAAAATTAGGAGTTAGACAATGCATTCTTAAAGAATGTTGTCTAACTCCTTTTTAAAATACATAATAAGCACATTCAGCCTTCAATATAGATGTTAATCTTAAAAACTAGTGGATAACTCTAAACAACTTCTTTTTACGCAAAAATGGCCCTTAAAATTAAAAATAGGGCTATATGAGTAATGAAATCATTTTTAACGCCTTTGGTTATTCAAAAAAAGCCGCTTCAATTTGAAAAATATAGGCAATTTTCCTTCAAAATCTAAATATGTATAAAGATATTGTGAAGTAAACGGTTTCACATTCCATTTTAAATGAAATTTAAACCTAAAAAAGGTATAATATATTAATGACACATAAAGAAACGGAGTGATTATTTTGGTTCAAGAAGTAGTGGTTGAAGGCGATATTACGTTAGGCCAGTTTCTTAAAACTGAAGGCATTATAGAATCAGGTGGCCAAGCTAAATGGTTCTTACAAGATTATGAAGTTTTAATTAATGGTGAACGCGAAACACGTCGTGGTAAAAAGCTAGCCAACCAAGATCGAATTGATTTCCCTGATATCCCTGAAATTGATTCTGTAATCATTATTCATCAAGGTGAACAATGAAACTTAAAACACTCCAATTAGAGAATTATCGTAACTATGAAGAAGTTACGCTTGAATGTCATCCTGATGTGAATATTCTGATCGGAGAAAATGCACAAGGGAAGACGAATTTACTTGAATCAATTTACACATTAGCTTTAGCTAAAAGTCATCGCACATCGAATGACAAGGAGCTTATACGGTTTAACTCAGAGTATGCTAAAATAGAGGGTGTACTAAATTATAGACATGGAACGATGCCATTAACGATGTTTATAACTAAAAAAGGTAAACAAGTAAAAGTGAACCACTTAGAACAAAGTCGACTAACGCAGTATGTTGGACATCTTAACGTGGTTCTTTTTGCGCCAGAAGACTTAAATATTGTCAAAGGTGCACCACAGATACGAAGACGGTTCATTGATATGGAATTAGGTCAAATCTCTGCAGTTTATCTAAATGACTTGGCTCAATATCAACGTATTCTTAAACAGAAGAATAACTACTTAAAGCAGTTGCAACTTGGTCATAAACAAGACACTACGATGTTAGAAGTCTTAAACCAACAATTTGCGCAATATGCATTGAATGTAACGTTGAGACGAGCACATTTCATCAAAGAATTAGAATCATTGGCTAAACCGATTCATGCTGGTATCACTAATGACAGAGAAACGTTATCGTTGACTTATTTACCAAGTATAAAACTCAGTGATATGGATAAAGATGCGCAAGCGTTATTAGACGAAGTGATTACACTGTTAAATGACAACATTAAGCGTGAAATGGAACGTGGCGTTTGTTTATTTGGCCCGCATAGAGATGATTTAGGCTTTAATGTAAATGATATGGATGCGCAAACATATGGGTCTCAAGGACAACAACGTACGACCGCATTATCCATTAAACTAGCAGAAATAGAGTTAATGAACATTGAAGTTGGAGAATATCCAATCTTACTACTAGATGATGTGTTAAGCGAATTAGATGATTCTCGACAAACACATTTACTAAGCACGATTCAACATAAAGTACAAACCTTTGTAACGACAACATCCGTAGACGGCATAGACCATGAGATTATGAACAATGCTAAGCTTTATCGAATCAATCAAGGTGAAATTATAAAGTAATAGAAAGTGATGGTGAATACATTGTCAGATGTAAACAACACAGATAACTATGGTGCTGGACAGATACAGGTATTAGAAGGGTTAGAAGCCGTTCGTAAAAGACCTGGTATGTATATAGGTTCAACTTCAGAGAGAGGTTTGCACCACTTAGTATGGGAAATCGTGGATAACAGTATCGACGAGGCACTTGCTGGTTATGCAGATCAAATTGAAGTAATTATTGAAAAAGACAATTGGATTAAAGTAACTGACAATGGTCGAGGTATTCCTGTTGATATTCAAGAAAAAATGGGTCGTCCAGCAGTTGAAGTTATCTTAACTGTACTACATGCTGGTGGTAAATTCGGCGGTGGCGGTTATAAAGTATCTGGCGGTCTACATGGTGTAGGCTCTTCAGTTGTTAACGCATTGTCTGAAGATTTAGAGGTATACGTTCATCGTAACGATACAATCTATCATCAAGCATATAAAAAAGGTGTACCACAATTTGATCTTAAAGAAGTAGGTAGCACTGATAAAACAGGTACAGTGATTCGCTTTAAAGCAGATGGCGAAATATTCACTGAAACAACCGTTTATGACTATGAAACACTTCAAAAACGTATTAGAGAGCTGGCATTCTTAAACAAAGGTATTTCAATCACTTTAAGAGATGAACGTGAAGATGAAGAACAACGTGAAGATACATATCATTATGAAGGCGGTATTAAATCTTACGTTGAATTACTAAATGAAAATAAAGAGCCAATTCATGAAGAGCCGATTTATATTCACCAAACTAAAGATGATGTAGAAATTGAAATCGCTATGCAGTATAACAGTGGTTATGCAACGAACTTATTATCTTATGCGAACAATATTCATACGTATGAAGGTGGTACGCATGAAGATGGCTTTAAACGTGCATTAACACGTATATTAAATAGTTACGGCACACAAAGTAAAATCATTAAAGATGACAAAGAAAGATTGTCTGGTGAAGATACACGTGAAGGTTTAACAGCTGTCGTATCAATTAAACATGGTGATCCTCAATTCGAAGGACAAACAAAGACGAAATTAGGTAACTCTGAAGTACGTCAAATTGTTGATAGATTGTTTGCTGAACATTTTGAACGTTTCTTATACGAACATCCAAATGTTGCGCGTATTGTTGTGGAAAAAGGAATCATGGCATCACGTGCACGTGTTGCAGCTAAAAAAGCGCGTGAAGTAACACGCCGTAAATCAGCTTTAGAAATTTCAAGCTTACCAGGTAAACTTGCCGATTGTTCAAGTAAGAAACCTGAAGAAAGTGAAATCTTCCTAGTAGAGGGTGACTCTGCCGGGGGGTCTACAAAAGAAGGTCGTGACTCTAAAACACAAGCAATCTTGCCATTAAGAGGTAAAATCTTAAACGTTGAAAAAGCACGTCTAGACCGTATTCTAAATAACAATGAAATACGTCAAATGATTACAGCCTTTGGTACTGGTATTGGCGGCGAGTTCGATATCACTAAAGCACGTTATCATAAAATTGTAATTATGACAGATGCTGATGTCGATGGTGCACATATTAGAACGCTACTACTAACGTTCTTCTATCGTTTCATGAGACCATTAATTGAAGCGGGATATGTATATATCGCACAACCACCATTGTACAAATTGGCACAAGGTAAACAAAAATATTATGTATTTAACGATCGTGAACTTGATAAATTAAAATCAGAATTAAGTCCTACGCCTAAATGGCAAATTTCACGTTATAAAGGTTTAGGAGAAATGAATGCGGATCAATTATGGGAAACGACAATGAATCCTGAAAACCGTATGATGTTACAAGTTAAATTAGATGATGCGATTGAAGCGGACCAAACGTTTGAAATGTTAATGGGTGATGTCGTTGAAAATCGCAGACAATTTATCGAAGACAATGCAGTATATGCAAACCTAGATTTCTAAATTAGCGTGAACGAATGAACATGTTGAAGACTGTATAGCGAATGGCTTGCAGTCTTGCTATTTTAAGTGAATTGATTATAGAAGGAGGATATCTTGATGGCTGACTTACCTCAATCAAGAATAAATGAACGAAATATAACCAGCGAGATGCGCGAATCATTTTTAGACTATGCAATGAGCGTTATCGTTTCACGTGCGTTACCTGATGTACGTGATGGTTTAAAACCTGTACACCGTCGTATCTTATATGGCTTAAATGAACAAGGTATGACCCCTGATAAACCATATAAAAAATCAGCACGTATCGTTGGGGATGTAATGGGTAAATATCACCCTCACGGAGACTTATCAATTTATGATGCCATGGTTAGAATGGCACAAACATTCAGCTATCGCTATCCACTTGTTGATGGTCAAGGTAACTTCGGTTCAATGGACGGTGATGGTGCCGCTGCCATGCGTTATACTGAAGCGAAGATGACTAAAATTACATTAGAACTATTACGTGATATTAATAAAGATACGATTGATTTCTTAGATAACTATGATGGTACTGAAAGAGAGCCGGAAGTCTTACCTTCTCGTTTCCCTAACTTATTAGTGAACGGTGCATCAGGTATTGCTGTAGGTATGGCAACAAATATTCCTCCTCACAATTTAACTGAAGTCATCAACGGTGTTTTACATTTAAGTAAGAATCCAGATGTTACGATTGCAGAACTTATGGAAGATATTCAAGGCCCTGATTTTCCAACAGCTGGTTTAATCCTAGGCAAGAGTGGTATCCGACGCGCATATGAAACAGGACGTGGCTCCATTCAAATGCGTGCACGTGCAGAAATTGAAGAACGTGGTGGCGGTCGCCAACGTATCGTAGTGACTCAAATCCCATATCAAGTTAATAAAGCACGTATGATTGAAAAGATAGCAGAACTTGTTCGTGACAAGAAAATCGAAGGTATTACAGATTTACGTGATGAAACAAGTTTACGTACAGGTGTTAGAGTAGTTATTGATGTACGTAAAGATGCAAACGCCAATGTTATCTTGAACAATCTCTACAAACAAACACCATTACAAACGTCATTCGGTGTGAATATGATTGCACTGGTTAATGGACGTCCAAAATTAATCAATTTAAAACAAGCTTTAGTTGAATACTTAGAGCATCAAAAGACTGTCGTGCGCCGTCGTACAGAATATAACTTGAAAAAAGCGAAAGACCGTGCACATATCTTAGAAGGTTTACGCATTGCGTTAGATCATATTGACGAGATTATTACGACAATTCGTGAATCAGAAACAGATAAAGTCGCAATGGAAACATTACAATCGCGTTTTAAATTGTCTGAACGCCAAGCACAAGCAATTCTTGATATGCGTTTAAGACGTTTAACAGGTTTAGAACGAGATAAAATTGAAAATGAATATAACGAATTGCTCGGCTATATTTCTGAATTAGAAGCAATCTTAGCCGATGACGAAGTGTTACTTCAATTAGTTCGAGATGAATTAACAGACATCAAAGAACGTTTCGGTGACGAACGTCGTACAGAAATTCAATTAGGTGGTTTAGATGATCTCGAAGATGAAGATCTTATTCCAGAAGAACAAATTGTTATTACATTAAGTCATAATAACTATATTAAACGATTACCTGTTTCTACGTATCGTTCACAACACCGTGGAGGACGTGGTGTTCAAGGTATGAATACATTGGAAGAAGACTTCGTCAGCCAACTTGTTACGTTAAGTACGCATGACCATGTTTTATTCTTCACGAATAAAGGTCGTGTATACAAACTTAAAGGTTATGAAGTGCCAGAATTATCTCGACAATCTAAAGGTATTCCAGTCATCAATGCGATTGAATTGGATAATGATGAGACAATCAGTACTATGATTGCGGTTAGAGATCTCGAAGATGAAGATAGTTACTTAGTATTTGCAACTAAAAACGGTATTGTGAAACGTTCTGCGTTAAGCAATTTCTCACATATCAATAAGAATGGTAAAATTGCGATTGGTTTCAAAGAAGATGATGAATTAATTGCAGTCCGTCTTACAGATGGTCACCAAGACATCTTAATTGGTACATCTCACGCTTCATTAATCAGATTTGCAGAAACAAGTTTACGTCCATTAGGTCGAACTGCTGCAGGTGTAAGAGGTATCTCATTGCGTGAAGATGATGTTGTAGTAGGTCTAGATGTTGCCCATGCCGATAGTGAAGATGAAATTCTTGTTGTCACTGAAAATGGTTATGGTAAACGTACGCCAGTAAGTGAATATCGCTTATCAAACCGTGGCGGTAAAGGTATTAAGACTGCAAAGATTACAGAACGTAATGGTAACATCGTTTGTATCACAACAGTTACTGGTGAAGAAGATTTAATGATTGTTACCAATAGTGGTGTGATTATTCGTTTAGAAGTAGAAGATATTTCTCAAAATGGTCGTGCAACACAAGGTGTACGCTTAATGAAACTAGGTGAAGATCAATTTGTTTCAACGGTTGCTAAAGTCATTGATAAAACAGAAGATGAAGATGCAACTGAAGCAGCACAAGTTGAAGATGGTGAAACAAATGCAGAAAGTACAGAAAGCCCTAGCGAAGAAGTTGTAGATGATGATACACCAGGTAATGCACTCCATACGGAAGCGGATGAAGATACGGAAACAGTAGCTGAGGATAATGCAACAGATGAACGTATTGAAGTTAGACAAGATTTTATGGATCGTGTGAATGAAGACATTGATAATGCATCTAACGATGATGAAGACGACGAGAATTAAAGGCTAATCTATAGTGATCAGCGATAATAGAATATATTCATTAAATAAAAATAAGACTTCCCTTTCACTAGGGAAGTCTTATTTTTATTTAATTCAATTAGTTTTCTAACTCTTTCATTACATATGGGATTTCACTAATTAAACGTGAAGGTGGCACAACGTACATGGATTCAGATAATTTCTCTCCAATATAACTGTGTGTATATGTTGCGCTTGTAATTGCATCTCTAAAATCATCAAACTGGCCAACAAAGCTAGTAATCATTCCAGCTAATGTGTCGCCCATACCACCAGTTGCCATTGCTGGCGTACCAATTGTCAGTCTATATTCCTTATCTTTGAAGAATATTTCAGTACCGTGTTTCTTCAGTACAACAGCAGCACCTAACTTATCAACAGCTTCTCTATTACGTTCGTAAGTTTGTTCTTCAATAGGGATACCACTTAAACGTTCCCATTCTTTTTGATGTGGTGTAAAGATAACACGGCAAGTTGGAATATCAGGTTTTAATTTACTAAATATTGTAATCGCATCACCATCAACAATTAAATTTTGGTGTGGTTGAATATTTTGTAGTAAAAACGTAATTGCGTTATTACCTTTGAAATCAACACCTAACCCTGGTCCAATTAAAATGCTATCAGTGTTTTCAATCATTTTCGTTAACATTTTAGTGTCGTTAATATCGATTACCATTGCCTCTGGACAACGTGAATGGAGTGCCGCATGGTTTGTAGGATGTGTAGCTACTGTAATTAACCCACTTCCACTATAAACACATGCACGCGCAGCTAACATGATTGCGCCTCCTAAATTGGCACTTCCACCTATCAGTAGAATCTTTCCATAGTCACCTTTATGTGTCTCTTCTTTTCTCTTCGGAATATTAACAGTTGTTAATGTTTCCATAAATTAAACCCTCCCTTGAAGACGTTGTGAACGTATAATGCTAGAAAAATGTGTGTACCGCCAATACTGTATATAACTCAAATTTCAAGTGACAATGAAATGCGTAGCGATAGCATCCATAATGACCTAGGTGATTGAGTTCTAAATTGGATTGTTTGTCTATACCTTTTTTAAATACAATAGAAAATATTATACCTGTGAAAGACTTTCGTCAACACTATTATGAAGAATATTTAATTATACGTATCATAAGGTCCCTACATGGCTTTATAGAGGGCGTATACAATAAGATAAATATAATATTATTTAGCATTTACTTGCTAATTATAGAGGAGTTTGCTATATTAAAAATAACTTAATAAGTTATTGTTCGTGGGACAAGTAACATAATCAATTAATTTCAGAGAGCTTGTGTTGAGTGTGAACAAGTAATTGATGATTATGCGAATCTACCTACAATTGTGAACAACCGGTAATAACCGTTATTTTAAGGAAAGTGCAATTTGATACATCTATTGTGTCAAATTGTTAAATAGGGTGGCAACGCGTAGACCACGTCCCTTGTAAAGGGGATGTGGTCTTTTTTTATTGAGCAAGACGCATGTTATCCAAAATAAAAATTTTCAAAAAATTGGGAAGGATGAATGTTACATGTTAGACATTAGACTATTCAGAGAAGAAGCTGACAAAGTTAAGAGCAAAATTGAATTACGTGGAGATGATCCTAAAGTTGTTGACGAGGTATTAGAATTAGATAATGAACGCCGTCAATTAATTGGTAAGACTGAAGAAATGAAAGCACGTCGTAACAAAGTAAGTGAAGAAATCGCTGAAAAGAAACGTAATAAAGAAAATGCAGACGACGTTATTAAAGAAATGCGTGAACTTGGTGACGAAATCAAAGAAAACGACGCTAAACTTAATGAAGTGGATAATAAAGTTAGAGATATCTTAATTCGTATTCCTAACCTAATTGCTGAAGATGTACCACAAGGGGATTCTGATGAAGAAAATGTTGAAGTTAAAAAATGGGGTACACCTCGTGAGTTTGACTTCGAACCTAAAGCACACTGGGACTTAGTTGAAGAATTAAAAATGGCAGACTTTGAACGTGCTGCAAAAATTTCAGGTGCGCGTTTCGTATACTTAACTAAAGATGGTGCATTATTAGAACGTGCATTAATGAACTACATGCTTACAAAACATACAACACAACATGGTTACACTGAAATGATGACACCTCAATTAGTTAACGCAGATACAATGTTTGGTACTGGTCAGTTACCTAAATTTGAAGAAGACTTATTCAAAGTTGAAAAAGAAGGTCTATACACAATCCCAACTGCAGAAGTACCATTAACAAACTTCTACAGAGACGAAATTATTCCACCAGGCGTACTACCTGAAAAATTCACTGCTCAAACTGCTTGTTTCCGTAGTGAAGCTGGATCAGCAGGTAGAGATACAAGAGGTTTAATCCGTTTACACCAATTCGACAAAGTTGAAATGGTACGTATCGAAAAACCAGAAGATTCTTGGGATGCATTAGAAGATATGACACAAAATGCGGAAGCAATTCTTGAAGAATTAGGTTTACCTTACCGTCGTGTTATCTTATGTACTGGCGATATTGGTTTCAGTGCAAGTAAAACATATGACTTAGAAGTTTGGTTACCAAGTTATGACAACTATAAAGAAATCAGTTCTTGCTCAAACTGTACTGATTTCCAAGCGCGTCGTGCTAACATCCGCTTCAAACGTGATGCGGCTTCTAAACCAGAATTAGCACATACATTAAATGGTAGTGGTCTTGCAGTAGGTCGTACATTTGCAGCAATCGTTGAAAACTACCAAAATGCAGATGGCTCAATTACAATTCCTGAAGCATTAGTACCATTCATGGGTGGTAAAACTGAAATCCGTCCAGTTAACGACTAATTCAATTATTAGTTAGCTTATAACGTTAATTTATAGAGTTCAGAATAAGCGTAGTGCAAACTCGCAGTAGCTAACTGAGCTGAGAAGGTGTTTATATAACACTTTTTCAGCTCTCTTTTTATGGTGTTAAACCAATATGAATGTCATAAACAAAGTGAATTGGTGGTAGGAATGCTTCAATGAAACTACATTGAATTGTGGTCTATGATGTCTTAAATATACAATCAATCATGCTAAAAAATTCACTTTTTCTTAATAAAGTGATGAAGTAAAAAGAGTGGATTTAGACTGCTTTCAGATCTGTAATATACGCTTTGTTGTCAAAAATAGACATATTAAATACCCCTTTAAATCAGTAGTTCTAAGTAGTCTGTTAGTCTAACATCACACAACCCTATGTCTAACGTTGTTGCCACTCTAGCATCCGTATATTAGACTGAAATTATTAATAAAATACTGTTCTAAAATATTAAGTATAAAGGGAGGTTACAAAGATGACATCACATGTGACGTTTAAGCAAGGCGTTAAAGAATGTATACCTACTTTGTTAGGATACGTTGGGATTGGTTTATCGTTTGGCATTGTAGCTGCGTCACAACATTTTAGTATCATTGAAATACTATTATTATGTTTACTTGTCTATGCTGGCGCAGCACAATTTATTATTTGTGCACTCGTTGCTACAGGCACACCGATTTCTGCTATTGTTCTTACAACATTGATTGTCAATTCACGTTTCTTCCTATTATCAATGACGTTAGCACCCAATTATAAAGACTATGGTATTTGGAATCGTCTAGGTCTGTCTTCAATTTTGACAGATGAAACATTTGGCGTCGCTATCACACCGCATTTAAAAGGGGAGAAGATAAACGATCGGTGGTTACATGGCTTAAATTTAACCGCATATACATTTTGGGCACTAGCTAGTATTGTTGGTGCGTTACTTGGTAAATATATCTCTAATCCAGACATGCTAGGTCTCGATTTTGCGATTACAGCAATGTTTATCTTTTTAACCATGGCACAATTTGAGTCAATTACATCATCTAAACTACGCATATACATTGTACTTATCGTATTTGTTATCGTGATGATGCTTAGCTTAAGTTGGTTTATGCCTTCATACGTTGCAATTCTGATTGCATCGATGCTAGCAGCAACATTAGGGGTGGTGATGGATAAATGACAACATCTTGGCATATGTTTATCTTAATCGTGTTATGTGGACTTGTAACGTTAATCATTCGAGTAGTTCCATTCTTAATGATTTCACGTATTCAACTCTCGGAAACGGTGATTAAATGGCTATCGTTTATTCCAATTACATTATTTACAGCACTGATATTAGATGGCATTATCGTACAACAGGAAGGTGTAGCAGGATACACCCTTAATATTCCGTTTATTCTTGTGACGATTCCAACGGTGTTTATCGCACTTTTCACGCGTAGTCTGACTACAACTATTTTAGTAGGTATTGTGCTGATTGCAGGTCTACGTTTTTTCTTTTAGAAAAGGCAGAACCCAATAGCTAACGATTGAAGTTAGCTATACAATTAGATACAATAAATTCAAATTACAATTTGAATAAGTAAATGAATAGAGATAATAGAACTTATTAAGAGAAGTGGAGGGACACGGCCCTAAGAAACTTCAGCAACCGGCGATGCATACGCACGGTGCTACGACCAACGAGATACTCGAATGATAAGTAATAGAGACGAATCGCCTCATACTTTGAAGAGTATAGGCGATTTTTTTAGTATTCAAAGGAGGTAACCGCATGACCAATTACACGGTAGAAACATTAAATTTAGGACCTTTTACAACTGAATCAGGCGAAATGATTAAAAACTTACAATTGCGTTATGAACATGTGGGCTATGCGGGGCAACCACTTGTTGTGGTCTGCCATGCGCTAACTGGTAATCATTTAACATATGGCACAGATGATGCGCCTGGTTGGTGGCGTGAAATCATAGATGGCGGTTATATGCCGATTTATGATTATCAATTTCTTACGTTCAATGTCATCGGTAGCCCCTTTGGTTCAAGTTCTCCTTTAACTGATCCTAATTTTCCGGAGCATTTAACGTTGAGGGATATTGTGAAAGCAATTGAAATGGGGATTCAAGCGCTTGGTTTCAACAAGATTAATATTTTAATTGGTGGTAGTTTAGGTGGAATGCAAGTTATGGAACTGCTCTACAACCATCAATTTCAAGTGGATAAGGCGGTTATTCTAGCGGCTACGGATAAGACGTCATCGTATAGTCGTGCGTTCAACGAAATTGCACGTGAGGCGATTCATCTTGGTGGCAAAGAAGGCCTTAGTATTGCCCGACAATTAGGATTTCTAACGTATCGGTCATCTAAAAGTTATGATCAACGCTTTTCACCCGACGAAGTTGTAAGCTATCAACGACATCAAGGTAATAAATTTAAAGAAACTTATGATTTATCCTGCTATTTAACAATGTTAAATGTATTAGATAGTCATAATGTTGACCGTGGACGTACAAATGTGGATGACGTTTATCAATCATTAGATACAAAGGTTTTAACTATGGGCTTCACGGATGATTTATTATATCCAGATGATCAAGTGAGAGCAGTAGGGGAGCGTTTTAAATATCATCGCCATTTCTTCGTTCCAGATAATGTAGGTCATGATGGCTTTTTATTAAATTTCAATGACTGGGCACCGAACTTATATCATTTTCTTAAAGTAACGAACTTCAAACGAAAATAGATGAAGCGGGTAAGTTAGAATATAGAAGAAAACACGCAATGATGGAATCGTATATTACTCAATCTTCACAATTTGTTTTAATTTTGCTTAGAGGTTAAAATAGAGGTTATAGTCAAAAAAAGTATAGGAGTGGCGAATGTGTTTTCAAAAGTACATCCTAAAGCAACAATTATAGGAACAATTGCACTTGTTATGGTTGCTTTAGTTACGTATGTATTACCAATACTAGGGCTGATTCTATGTTTATTCGCTACGATTCCAGGCATTATTTTATGGAATAAATCTATTCCATCATTTGGAATTGGAGCGCTAATCACAGTTATTCTTGCCACATTATTGGGTAATACATTTGTATTAAGTGCCATGATTTTAGTTTTAATACTTAGCTTTATTATTGGCCAATTATTGAAAGAACGTGCCTCTAAAGAACGCATCTTATTTATAGCTACAACATATTTAAGTATATTTACTTTAGTCGCATTTATGCTATTACAAACGTTTAAAAAGATACCTAGCGCTACGACATTAATTAAGCCTTTCAAAGATGCAATGCACAATGCGGTTGTAACGACAGGCGTAGAATCAGATTATAAAACGATTCTAGAAGAATGGTTCCGTCAAATGGCAGTCCAGCTTCCAAGTTTTATAATCGTTATAGTCTTTATTTTAGTCTTAATTAACTTAATTATTACATTTCCAATTCTTCGTAAATTTAAAGTAGCTACACCAATTTTTAAACCATTATTTGCTTGGCAACTTAATCGTTCATTACTTTGGGTTTATATGGTTGTTTTATTATGCGTAATGTTCGCAACAGGGCCAAGTACTTTCCAAAGCATCGTATTAAATTTCGAAGTTGTGTTATCATTACTGATGTATATCCAAGGATTGAGTTTAATTCATTTCTTTGGTAAAGCAAAACGTATTCCAAATGTTGTAACGATATTGCTGATGGTTGTGGGGACAATTATTACACCAGCAACACATATCATTGCATTACTTGGTGTACTTGATTTAGGAATTAATTTAAAACGAATGATTAAAAAATGACTTTAAAAAGTGAATAGAGGTGGAATAATGAACCGTCAATCCACTAAGAAGGCATTACTCATACCATTTATTTTAATGGTACTTACTTCAATTGCACTTGTCGTAGTATGGTTTATCTTTAAACCATTAGTCGCGACTATTGCAGCAGCTATTTTAGTCGTGATGATTATTATTGGCATTGTATTAGTAAGACAGGCCTTGTTGAAAATGGATAATTATGTGGATAATTTAAGTGGTCATATCTCGGCTGGAAGCAATAGGGCAATTAAACGATTGCCAATTGGCATGGTCGTTCTTGATGCTGATGATCATATTGAATGGATTAACCAGTACATGTCTGAACACTTAGAAACGAATGTCATCTCAGAACCAGTCAATGAAGTTTTTCCGAATATTTTAAAGCAGTTGGAAAAGGTACAGGAAGTCGAAATCGAACATGGCCAATATCATTACCATGTACGTCATTCTGAAGAGGAAAATTGTCTATATTTCTTTGATATCACAGATGAAGTGCATACCAATGAACTATATGAAGAATCAAAACCGATTATTGCAACATTATTCTTAGATAACTATGATGAAATCACGCAAAATATGAACGACACACAACGTTCTGAAATCAACTCAATGGTAACACGAGTGATTAGTCGTTGGGCATCAGAATATAATATTTTCTTCAAACGTTATAATTCTGACCAGTTCGTTGCGTATTTAAATCAAAAAATATTAGCCGAAGTTGAAGAATCGAACTTTGAAATTCTTAGCCAACTACGCGAAAAAAGTGTTGGTTACCGTGCCCAATTAACATTGAGTATCGGTGTCGGTGAAGGTACTGAGAACTTAATTGATCTTGGTGAGTTATCACAATCTGGTTTAGATTTAGCATTAGGTCGCGGTGGTGACCAAGTAGCAATTAAAAATATGAACGGAAATGTACGATTCTATGGCGGTAAGACTGACCCGATGGAAAAACGTACGCGTGTAAGAGCGCGTGTTATTTCTCATGCATTAAAGGATATCTTAACCGAAGGCGACAAAGTAATTATTATGGGACACAAACGTCCCGATTTAGATGCGATTGGTGCAGCGATAGGTGTATCAAGATTCGCATTAATGAATAACTTAGAAGCCTACGTAGTCTTGAATGAGGAAGATATTGATCCAACATTACGTCGTGTAATGGATGAAATCGATAAGAAACCAGAATTGAAAGAGCGATTCGTCACATCAGATGAAGCTTGGGATATGATGACATCTAAATCTACGATCGTCGTTGTGGATACACATAAACCAGAGATGGTATTAGATGAGAACATTTTAAATAAAGCTAACCGTAAAGTGGTCATTGACCATCATAGACGAGGAGAAAGCTTTATTTCTAACCCGTTATTAGTTTATATGGAACCTTACGCAAGTTCGACAGCAGAACTTGTGACAGAGTTATTAGAATATCAACCAACTGAACAACGTTTAACACGTTTAGAATCTACAGTCATGTATGCAGGTATTATCGTTGATACACGTAACTTCACATTACGTACAGGTTCTAGAACGTTTGACGCTGCAAGCTATTTACGTGCTCACGGCGCAGATACGATATTAACACAACATTTCTTAAAAGATGATGTCGATACGTATATTAATCGTTCAGAGCTTATTCGAACAGTTGAAGTTCAAGATAATGGTATAGCGATAGCACATGGTTCTAACGAAAAAATTTATCATCCTGTTACAGTTGCACAAGCTGCGGATGAGTTGTTAAGTTTAGAAGGTATAGAAGCTTCTTATGTTGTGGCTAAACGTGAAGATAACTTAATAGGTATCTCAGCACGTTCATTAGGCTCTATTAATGTTCAATTAACGATGGAAGCATTAGGTGGCGGCGGTCACTTAACGAACGCTGCAACGCAATTGAAAGGATTATCAATTGAAGAAGCGATTGAACAATTACAACAAGCAATTACAGAACAAATGAGTAGGAGTGAAGACGCATGAAAGTAATTTTCACACAAGACGTTAAAGGTAAAGGTAAAAAAGGCGAAATTAAAGATGTACCAGTAGGTTATGCTAATAACTTTTTAATTAAAAATAACTATGCTGTTGAAGCAACTCCAGGTAATTTAAAACAATTAGAACAACAAAATAAACGTGCTGAAGCGGACAGACAAAAAGAAATCGATGACGCTAAAGCATTAAAAGCTAAATTAGAAGAAATCGAAGTTGAAGTAAGTGCTAAAACTGGTGAAGGTGGCAAATTGTTTGGTTCTGTAAGTACAAAACAAATTGCTGAAGCACTTAAAACACAACATGATATTAAAATTGATAAACGTAAAATGGATTTACCTCAAGGTATCCATGCATTAGGTTATACAAATGTACCTGTTAAATTAGATAAAGAAGTTGAAGGTACTATTCGTGTTCATACAGTAGAAAAGTAAGTTTTCCTTTCCTAGCGGAAAGAAATTTTGTTGGTTGGCTTTTAACTACGCTTATGTTGATACGCTTTCCTAGGGTACAGTCTTAGCCAGAATTACCTCACAGATAAATCTGTGGGTAATTCTAAGGTCTTCAACTTGTACTGTTCCCTCGGGAGTCTTTCAACTACGCTTCGTTATCCAACCACAAAATTTCTCTTTTTCTAAAAAGAATTTACTATTTTATCTTAAGTGGAATTCTTCAAAATCGTAATTTTAAAAATAAAGTTATTATTTAACTTGAAAAAGTAAAACAAGAATTAAAATTTAATTGAACAATGTTGCACTGCGTTTGAGAAACTATAGATGGATTAGATTTAGAGGTGTATGAATCAATGGATAATATGTATGAGCAAAAACAAATGCCACATAACAATGAAGCTGAACAATCTGTCTTAGGTGCAATTATTTTAGATCCACAATTGATTAATTCGACTCAGGAAGTGCTTCTTCCTGAGTCCTTTTATAGAGGTGCCCACCAACACATCTTCAGAGCGATGATGAATCTGAATGAAGATGGTGATGAAATTGATGTCGTAACGTTAATGGATCAATTAACTAAAGAAGGTACATTAAGTGAGGCTGGTGGTCCTCAATATTTAGCGGAACTCTCAAATAATGTACCAACGACACGTAATATTCAGTACTACACAAATATCGTTTCAAATCATGCATTGAAGCGCAGATTAATTCAAACTGCGGATAGCATTGCGAATGATGGTTATGATAATGAACTCGAATTAGATGCGATTTTAAGTGATGCAGAGCGACGCATTCTTGAACTATCATCTAATCGACAAAGTGATGGATTTAAGGATATTAGAGATGTATTAGGGCAAGTTTATGAAACAGCTGAAGAACTCGATCAAAATAGTGGTCAAACACCGGGTATCCCTACCGGATATCGCGATTTAGATCAAATGACAGCTGGGTTCAACCGAAATGATTTAATTATTTTAGCAGCCCGTCCTTCAGTAGGTAAGACTGCCTTCGCTCTTAATATTGCGCAAAAGGTAGCGACACATGAAGGTAATTATACTGTTGGTATTTTCTCACTCGAGATGGGGGCAGACCAATTAGCAACACGTATGATTTGTAGTTCTGGTAATGTGGACTCTAACCGATTACGTACAGGTACGATGACAGAAGAAGACTGGAATCGATTTACAATTGCAGTAGGTAAATTATCACGTACCAAAATTTTTATCGATGATACACCTGGTATTCGAATTACAGACTTACGTTCTAAATGCCGTCGTTTAAAACAAGAGCACGGTTTAGATATGATTGTGATTGACTACTTACAGTTAATTCAAGGTAGTGGTTCTCGTGCTTCTGATAACAGACAACAAGAAGTATCTGAGATTTCACGTACATTAAAAGCGATTGCGCGTGAATTAGAATGTCCTGTTATCGCACTAAGCCAGTTATCTCGTGGTGTGGAACAACGTCAAGATAAACGACCAATGATGAGTGATATTCGTGAATCTGGTTCTATCGAGCAAGATGCTGATATCGTTGCCTTCTTATATCGAGATGATTATTATAATCGTGGCGAGGGTGAGGATGATGACGCAGGTTTCGAACCACAATCAAATGATGAAAATGGCGAAATTGAAATCATTATCGCTAAACAACGTAATGGTCCGACAGGGACTGTGAAGCTACACTTTATGAAACAATATAATAAATTTACAGACATTGATTATGCACATGCAGACATGTCATAAAAATATTTTTGCCGTACATTTAAAGATATGGAAACTTAAATGTACGGTTTTTATTTTGTTTTGGCAATGATTTTTAAGCCTAAGTATGTATAATGATTTTTGATAAAAAGAACTTTAATACGCTAAATATCAACGTTTTAAAAGATTTATTGAATAGAATAATATTTAAGTAATGATGTGATATGTCTTAAATTTAATGTTCGATTTTTATTTGCATTATAAGGTTCGTATTGATAGAATACTTAATGGTTAATTGAGAAAACTTTGGAGGTGCTCACATGTCATCAATCGTAGTTGTTGGGACACAATGGGGAGACGAAGGTAAAGGTAAAATTACAGATTTCTTAGCGGAACAAGCAGATGTTATTGCGCGCTTTTCAGGAGGTAATAACGCAGGTCATACGATTCAATTTGGTGGAGAAACTTATAAGTTACATTTAGTACCATCAGGCATTTTTTACAAAGATAAATTAGCAGTGATTGGTAACGGCGTTGTTGTAGATCCAGTTGCATTATTAAAAGAGTTAGACGCTTTAAATGAACGTGGTGTATCTACTTCAAACTTACGTATTTCTAACCGTGCGCAAGTCATTCTTCCATATCACTTAGCACAAGATGAATATGAAGAACGTCGTCGTGGCGATAATAAAATCGGTACGACTAAAAAAGGTATCGGACCAGCTTATGTTGATAAAGCACAACGTATTGGTATCCGCATGGCTGATTTATTAGAAAAAGAAACATTCGAAAGACGTTTAAAAGAAAACATTGAAGTTAAAAATGCATATTTCAAAGGTATGTTTAATGAAACTTGCCCACGTTTCGATGAAATCTTTGATGAATACTATGCTGCAGGTCAACGTCTAAAAGAATTTGTTACGGATACTTCTAAAATTTTAGACGATGCATTTGTAGCTGAAGAAAAAGTTTTATTTGAAGGTGCACAAGGTGTCATGTTAGATATTGACCACGGTACATATCCTTTCGTAACTTCAAGTAACCCTGTTGCAGGTAACGTAACAGTTGGTACAGGTGTAGGCCCAACTTTCGTATCTAAAGTGATTGGTGTATGTAAAGCATATACTTCTCGTGTAGGTGACGGTCCATTCCCTACAGAATTATTTGATGAAGATGGACATCATATTAGAGAGGTTGGTCGTGAATACGGTACAACAACAGGACGTCCACGTCGTGTAGGTTGGTTTGACTCAGTTGTCTTACGTCACTCTCGTCGTGTTAGCGGTATTACAGACTTATCAATTAACTCTATCGACGTGCTTACAGGTCTTGATACAGTGAAGATTTGTACTGCATATGAATTAGATGGAGAAGAAATTACAGAATATCCAGCTAACCTTGATCAATTACGCCGTTGTAAACCAATCTTTGAAGAATTACCAGGATGGAAAGAAGATATCACTGGTTGCCGTGCATTGGAAGAATTACCAGACAATGCACGTAAATACTTAGAACGCATTTCTGAATTATGTAATGTACGTATTTCAATCTTCTCAGTAGGTCCAGACCGTGATCAAACAAATTTATTAGAACAATTATGGTAGAAAAAGGTGTGAAGAAAAGCGGTTAGGTCGCGAGCAATAACGAGCTATGAGCGAAAATCGTTCTGTGATTTAAGCGATTAGCGTATTATTGTCGAACGACCTGCTTTTCGTAGCCCGTCTATCAAAAGGTGTGGAAGTGAGCGTTTAGGTTTTGAGCAGAATCGAAAAGTGAGCAAAACTGTTTCTCAAGTTTTGTCGAGCTTTTGAGAATTTCTGCCGAAAAACCTGCTCACTGAAACCCGTGAAAAAGGTGTGGAAGTGAGCAATACACTCGTTTTCGCATCTTTAATTAAGAAACAAAGTAATGTTTAGGTTTTGTATTAATTATAAAAGAAAAATGATAAAAGGAATCAAAAATATTTTTGATTCCTTTTATCATTTAAATAGACAATAAATAGACACTATGTTATAATGGTATAGTTAATATACTATTAACCAGTTTATAGCACACTGTCTATTTATTATATGTAGTATTTTTTCGACAAAATCAATATTACATCATATAAATCGAAAAGTAAAGACATATTTTGCAGCTAAATAAATATTAAAGGAAGATTTTATGAAAATCGAACAAGCTGTGTATATCAAAGAAAGTACTAAAGAAACAATTGATGTAGAAAAAATTAAGAATCACCCAAATTTCAGTATCATAATAGAAAATTTATATTGTCCCACGCCAGGATGCAATTGTAACTTAACTTATGTAAATGGGGCTAAACCATATCTTAGAACATATAAAAAGCATAATCATATAGAAGAATGTCCATACTCTTTTAGTAGAAGTCGTAAAGTAAGTAATGAAAGAGGTAAAGAATATATTGAAAATGGTTTAACTTCTAGAGATAAAAGAAGTAAGATTCAGTATGCTATGAATAAATATTTAGCTCCTAAGAATAAAGGTAATAAAGAAAAGACTAAAAACTCATCTATTAGCAAGAAAAGAGAAAAAACAAATGAAGATAAAAATACTACTGTTGCCATTATATCAAACCCCAATAAAACTCCAAACACTGGATTGAAAGGTAGTAGAATTCCAACAAAAGCTTTAAGTATTAATGAAATAAATGATAATAATATCAATGAAACAATAAATGTTTTTGGAAAAGTTAGAGATATTAGTTATGATATTAAAACTCATTTTATATTAACATTTGAAAATGGTGAAAATTTTGATGTGATTTTTCCAGAATCATATTCTATTTCCTCAAGAAATAGAAAAAATTTAGAACAATCATTTAATGGTATATCTAATTTAATGAACAATGGTAATGATATATATTGTTGTATTATTACTTATCTTGAAAAAATAGAAGGAAGATATAAACTTTCAGTAATCGACGTGGATAATTTGTTATTCACTACAAGATTTGATACTGATAAATTTATATCGCCTTTAAACCCTATGGAATTAATGGTAAGAGTTTCTAGGAAACAAATTAGAAAAACTCACTAATTAAATACTATTATCAACTTTCAAATAGGCATTGATTCGTTCAGTGCCTATTTTTTATACAAATATGAGTGTAAAAAGATTATAAAATGGTACATATTTTATCTTAAAATCCTTGTTACAATAATGCTTTTCTAAAAATTAAGGGATTTATAAAAAAATATTAAAATTATGTAAAAAATGTCTTGTCTTCAAAATAAAGCCTGTGTTATAATCTATCTTGTGCTTAAGAACGGCTCCTTGGTCAAGCGGTTAAGACACCGCCCTTTCACGGCGGTAACACGGGTTCGAGTCCCGTAGGAGTCACCATTTTTTTAGGTCTCGTAGTGTAGCGGTTAACACGCCTGCCTGTCACGCAGGAGATCGCGGGTTCGATTCCCGTCGAGACCGCCATTACAAATTATGGTTCAGTAGCTCAGTTGGTAGAGCAATGGATTGAAGCTCCATGTGTCGGCAGTTCGACTCTGTCCTGAACCATTTCACTATGCCGGCCTAGCTCAATTGGTAGAGCAACTGACT
>NZ_KV838592.1:482843-490585 GCF_001838705.1 Staphylococcus sp. HMSC34C02 | reverse complement strand
CAGGAGATCGCGGGTTCGATTCCCGTCGAGACCGTATTGCTTATCCAAAAGGATAGGCATTTTTTTATGCCTTCATCATGCTATTTATCATATATTATTTTTAATCCCTTTTTGAAATCTTTTCCCAAAAAATCAATACAAACTAAATCAAAATATTGTAAGACATTCATTTGCATTACAAATAGATGACGTCGCAACAGAATCTTAATATTAATCATCGGTTTAAAATAGAACGCTTGCTACACAACTATTGAGTCGTATCATCTTTCTGTAATAATGCGTTGAATAGGCGTCACTACGACTTTTGTCCCGTATTCAAAGGGTTTAACTTATTTGTAATATTAAATTAGAGTGGTAAACTTTAAACGAATATTATTCTATAATTTTAAATATGAAAATAGAATTACATGAATATTAATGGTAAATTATATAGTAGATTAATATGCGCTATAAACTTATTAAAACGCATCAAATCACAGTTTAATCTTTACTAATTTATAAGAATGAATATTGAAATATAGAACTATAATTTGAGAAATGAGGTTTATAGATATGGCAAGAAAAGTAGTTGTTGTCGATGACGAAAAGCCAATTGCGGACATCTTAGAATTTAATTTGAAAAAAGAAGGTTATGATGTTTACTGTGCCTATGATGGTAATGATGCAGTAGATTTAATATATGAAGAAGAACCAGATATCGTATTATTAGACATCATGTTACCTGGTCGTGACGGTATGGAAGTGTGCCGTGAAGTACGTAAGAAATTTGAAATGCCTATTATTATGTTAACAGCGAAAGACTCTGAAATCGATAAAGTATTAGGCCTTGAACTGGGTGCAGATGACTATGTTACGAAACCGTTCAGTACACGTGAATTAATCGCACGTGTGAAAGCGAACTTACGTCGTCATTATTCTCAGCCAGCGCAAGAGGTAAGTGGTACGACAAATGAAATTACAATCAAAGATATTGTGATTTATCCAGACGCTTACTCTATTAAGAAGCGAGGAGAAGATATTGAATTGACACACAGAGAGTTTGAACTCTTCCACTATCTTTCTAAACATATGGGTCAAGTGATGACACGTGAACATTTATTACAAACTGTGTGGGGCTATGATTACTTTGGTGACGTGCGTACAGTTGACGTAACGATTCGTCGTTTACGTGAGAAGATTGAAGACGATCCTTCACACCCTGAGTATATTGTGACACGTAGAGGCGTTGGATACTTCCTCCAACAACACGATTAGGAGTTTGCGACTATGAAGTGGCTGAAACAGTTACAATCCCTTCACACCAAGCTCGTTATTGTTTATGTGTTATTGATTATTATTGGAATGCAGATTATCGGTCTGTATTTCACTAATAGTTTAGAAAAAGAACTGACAAATAACTTCATGAAGAATATTAAGCAATATGCGACACAGCTTGAAGTTAATATTGAGCGGATATATAGAGATGATCCATCTAATGCTCAAAAAGAAGTTCAAAGTTTATTAAATGAGTATGCCAACCGTCAAGAAATTGAAGAAATTCGTTTTATTGATAAAGATCAAATCATAATGGCTACAGCGAAGATATCATCGCATAATATGATCAATCAAAAGGTAAATGATAACTCCGTTCAAAAAGCCTTATCGCTAGGTGAATCTAATAGTCATAATGTCTTAAAAGACTATGGCAGCGGTAAAGAACGAATTTGGATTTACAATTTGCCAGTCAAAAATGGCAATGAGACGATTGGTAATATTTACATAGAATCGAATATCAATGATGTCTATAATCAGTTGAACAACATCAACCAAATCTTCATTATTGGTACTGCGATTTCCCTATTCATTACAGTGATACTTGGTTTCTTTATCGCAAGGACGATTACAAGGCCGATTACGGATATGCGTAATCAGACGGTAGAGATGTCTAAAGGTAATTACACACAACGCGTTAAGATATATGGTAATGACGAAATCGGTGAATTAGCTTTAGCCTTCAATAACCTATCTAAGCGTGTTCAAGAAGCACAAGCGAATACTGAGAGTGAAAAACGTCGATTAGACTCAGTTATCACACACATGAGTGACGGTATTATCGCAACAGACCGACGTGGTCGTGTACGTATCGTCAATGACATGGCCATCAAAATGTTAGGTATGGCTAAAGAAGACTTAATTGGCTACTATATGCTTAGTGTATTGAATTTAGAAGATGAGTTCTCATTAGATGAAATTCAAGAGAATAACGATAGTTTCTTATTAGATATGAATGAAGAGGAAGGGATTATCGCGCGTGTGAATTTCAGTACAATTGTTCAAGAAACTGGATTTGTGACGGGTTACATAGCGGTATTACATGATGTTACTGAGCAACAACAAGTTGAACGTGAACGTCGTGAATTCGTTGCAAACGTATCACACGAATTGCGTACACCTTTAACATCTATGAACAGTTATATAGAGGCACTTGAAGAAGGTGCTTGGAAAGATGACAATTTAGCACCATCATTCTTATCTGTTACACGTGAAGAGACAGAACGAATGATTCGTCTTGTTAATGATTTACTTCAATTATCGAAAATGGATAACGAATCTGAACAAATTACGAAAGAAATTGTCGACTTTAACATGTTTATCAATAAGATTATTAATCGTCATGAAATGGCAGCAAAAGACACGACATTTGTACGTGAAATTCCATCTGAAACGATCTTCACAGAAATCGATCCAGATAAGATGACGCAAGTGTTTGATAACGTTATTACGAATGCGATGAAATACTCTCGTGGTGAAAAACGCGTCGAGTTCCACGTGAAACAGAATGCATTATATAATCGTATGACGATTCGTATTAAAGATAATGGTATCGGTATCCCGATTAACAAAGTGGATAAAATCTTTGATCGTTTCTATCGTGTAGACAAAGCGCGTACACGTAAAATGGGTGGTACTGGTTTAGGACTAGCCATTTCGAAAGAGATTGTAGAAGCACACAATGGACGTATTTGGGCAAACAGTGTTGAAGGACAAGGTACATCGATATTTATTACACTTCCATGTGAAGTTATAGACGACGGTGATTGGGATGAAGAGTAAAGAACATATTAAATCGATTATTCTTTTCCTATTAGTCATGATGAGTGTGGTACTAACGTTTATGGTATGGAATTTCTCGCCAGACTTGAATAACATCGATAGTACAGATAGTAAAAAGAGCAATACTAAGACAATCGGCAAGCCCATGTCTGCCAATATCGAAAATGTCATAGCGCCGTATCAAATTGTAGAAGTTAAAGGCGATAAAGTGAAAGGTTTGGCACCTTCTCGAGCGCAGTTGTCTCAAGTCATAGGTACATTGAAAAATCACGAAGTCAGTAAAGTGGAACACATTCAACGAGATTATAATTTAAATATCCCTATGTTAAATGACCACCACTTTACTGTACTGGATTTCACTTATGATATGCCTTTAACAACGTATTTAGGCCAAGTGTTAAATTCATCAGCGAAAGTACCTAAAAATTTCAAATTTAATCGAATCATCGTTAGCCAAAACCCTAAAGGTAATTTAGAATTGTTTGCGATTAGCGAAGACCGTCATGAAGTTATGAAAGTAACGATGACTGCAAAGGCAAATCACTTTATTAAAGTGATGGATCATTTAAATAATGAAATGCAGAAATATTCAGAAGTGATTACGAATAAAGATACGATTGATAAAGCGACACATATATTCGCACCAAGTCATCCGAAAGATATGCGTTCATACCGTATGGTTTATGATACGATTCCAGTCGAAACGATGAATGCGATTTTATTTGATGACTCAGTGATTATCCGAAGCGGTAAGAGTGGTTCGACGACGTATAATAACAACACTGGTGTAGCGAACTATAATGATGAAAGTAAAAAATATCATTATAAAAATTTATCTGAAGATGAATCGAGTTCGAGTGATATGGACTCAACCATTCCAAGCACATTTGAATATATTAATGGGCATGGTGGCTTCTTTAACGATGATTTCCGTCTGTTCAATACAGATAATTCATCCGGTGAATTGACGTATCAACTCTTCCTCAATGGCTATCCAACATTTAATGATCAGCAATTAAATGATATTGAAGTGACTTGGGGAGACAAAGGTATTTATGATTATAAACGCGCTTTATTACGTTCTAGTGTACCTTTAGAGGGTGAAACGAAGTCACTGGATAGCGTTGAAAGTGTGCGTTCTTCATTGGCAAATAATCATAACCTAGATTTTGAAAAGGTTACGAATATGGTCATTGGCTATAAAGAGGATGATCGACCTGATAAAGATGATATAGAAGTGCAGCGTAATAGTGAGCTTGTGCCAACGTGGTATATTCAATACGATGGCGATTGGTATGCTTATGAGGATGGGAGGCTTGAATAAATGAATTGGAAACGAACGAAGACATTGTTTATTTTCGTATTTATTCTAGTCAATATCCTGCTTGTATTGATTTACGTGAATAAGGTTACGAAGTCTCAAATCAATGAATCTGAAAGTGATAATGAAGTTAAATTTCAACAAGAAGAAATTAAAATTTCGAATGATCTGCTAAATAAAGATGTGAGTGGTACGAAGATGCAGATGATTACGGCTAAATCTAAAGACTTTAAGAGTTATGCGAAAGGTAAGTCCTCATTAGAAACGGAGGATTCAGGTAATACGTTAACAGGTGAAATCGATAGTACGGTTAATGTGAGTGATAGTAATTTAAGTGATTTAAAAGACTATATCATGAGCAACATTTACAATGGTAAGATGTATCAACTTGGCGATGTTTCATCTAATGCTGTGACATACGAGCAGACGTATGAAGGTTATCCTTTGATGAATAATAACAAAGCACGTTTACGTTTTAATGTAAATGATGGTAAAGCGACAAGTTATGAGCAATCTGCAATGAATAAGATTGAACCTGCGAAGAGTGATAATAATCCTAAGAAACAGGTCATTACACCACGTAAAGCAATTGAAACGTTATACTTTAATCGTTACTTAAAATCAGGCGATGAAGTGTTGGATGCACGATTAGGATATTACTCTGTTGTGAGAGAAACGAACGTGCAGTTGTTGCAAGCAAACTGGGAAATTAAAGTGAAGCATAAAGGTAAGGAAGATGTGAAGACCTATTATGTTGAAGCGACATCATCAAATCCTAAAGTGATTGATAACTAGGGAGCAGGGTTGTAAAGAAATTCTTAGATGAATATTTACTCAATTTGTTGCGACGCTTGCCTAGGGGGCTGGGTCGAGCCGCGGTCTTGTAAAATAGTTCTTAGATAGATAATCACTCACATAAGTTGCTTCGCGTTCCTGGGGTGCTGTCTCAGCCTGTAGTCTTCGACTAGCACTGCTCCCCTAGGAGTCTCCGCAACTCTGTTTCGTTATCTATCTTAGAACTGCGTATGTAAGTGTGTGAATGGTTATTTTTAATAGAATACCATTCTCTGTACCTCTCTGTTCTTAATTAGAAAGAAATGGTATTTGGTGTGGAAAGTATAGTAAGTGTGTGGGGCTACGATGGTCTCATGCACTTATTTTATTTATATGTGTGAGTGTTGTACATAAACAAGGGATTGGAACTTTAATTTTTGTATTGATATAGTATAATATAAAGGTATTTTAGAGGACTGGAATGTTTCGAATGATATGGTTTGTTCGAAACTTCATTTTTTTAATTAAAGAGTGCAGAATATAAGGAATTAGACTGAAGGCACTCTAAAATATAGTGTAAGTTATCGGAAGTAGAAAGGATGAGTCGCTTGATACGAATGAGTGTATTGGCGAGTGGTAGTACAGGGAATGCCACTTATGTTGAAAGTGATAAAGGCAGTCTATTAGTAGATGTTGGACTCACTGGCAAGAAGATGGAAGCGTTATTTAGTCAAATTGATAGAAATATAAAAGATTTAAACGGCATTCTAGTTACTCATGAACATAGTGACCATATTAAAGGTTTGGGTGTGCTTGCGCGTAAATATGGTTTACCAATTTATGCGAATGAAAATACTTGGAAAGCAATAGAGAAGAAGGATAGTAAAATTCCAATGGATCAAAAATTCATTTTTAATCCGTATGAAACAAAATCAATTGCAGGTTTTGATATTGAATCGTTTAATGTATCGCATGATGCGATTGATCCACAGTTTTACATTTTCCATAACAATTATAAGAAATTTACTATAATCACAGATACAGGCTATGTTTCAGATAGAATGAAAGGTATGATTCAAGGTAGTGATGCTTTTATGTTCGAGAGTAATCATGATGTGGATATGTTACGTATGTGTCGCTATCCTTGGAAGACGAAGCAACGTATTTTAAGTGATATGGGGCATGTGTCTAATGAAGATGCAGGACTAGCGATGACGGACGTGATTACAGGTAATACGAAACGTATCTACCTTTCACACTTATCACAAGATAACAATATGAAAGATTTAGCACGTATGAGCGTTGGACAAGTATTAAATGAACATGATATAGACACTGAAAAAGAAGTGCTATTATGTGATACAGATAAAGCACAAGCTACACCGATATATACATTGTAATTAATTAGACGAACGACCTACTTATAAACTTAGTATTTGTAAGTAGGTCGTTTTTTTATGTATTGAGTTAATTATCTAATAATTTGGACTATACATGATTATTCAAAATGAACCTTATTATAACAAGATTTAGCTTAAATCTGTGAATAAATATTTAAGACTTACTTAAAGTTATCCCCAAAATGAGGGTGAGTTATCCACTTTTGTGTATAATACACACAGAAATACTCACATTATTCACAGACTTATCCACATATATACAAGGATAATCACAAGAAATGGGGATATTTTAAAAGATTTTACCGTAATTCGTATACATTACTGTTATAATTAGAGGGAATTCTGTTAACAAGTTGATAACTTGTGGATAAGTAGGATAACTATTAACATCTATGGAGGATTTTATGAAGATAACAATCTTAGCTGTGGGTAAATTAAAAGAAAAATATTGGAAACAGGCTATATCAGAATATGAAAAAAGATTAGGTGCATATTCCAAAATTGAAATTATTGAAGTACCCGATGAAAAAGCACCTGAAAATATGAGCGATAAAGAAATAGAACAAGTGAAAGAAAAAGAGGGCCAACGCTTATTAGCTAAAATAAAGCCACAAGCTACAGTCATCACTTTAGAAATACAAGGTAAAATGTTGTCATCAGAAGGTTTAGCTGAAGAGATGCAACGACGCATGACACAAGGACAAAGTGACTTCGTCTTTGTGATTGGCGGATCAAACGGATTACATGAAGACGTCTTAAAACGCAGCAACTACGCACTTTCATTCAGTAAAATGACATTTCCACATCAAATGATGCGCGTCGTCTTAATCGAACAAGTATATAGAGCATTTAAGATTATGCGAGGCGAAGCTTATCATAAATAAAACTAAAAATTAGGTTGTGTATAATTTAAAAAGTTAATGAGATGTGGAGGGATTACATATATGAAATATTGGATTATACCTTGCAATATCATATGATGTTTATAGAGTGTTTAATAAATCACTTTCAACTATTGATGATCTAGAATATATAATAAACGGTTCTGTTGCAAAGTTAGAAAAATATAGCTAATTACTATTTTATCATGTCGTTGTTCCCTTAACTGGCTAACATATGCCTAATTTCGTGGCATGGCGAAAATCCGTAGATCT
>NZ_KV838592.1:482438-482743 GCF_001838705.1 Staphylococcus sp. HMSC34C02 | reverse complement strand
TAATTTCGTGGCATGGCGAAAATCCGTAGATCTGGAGAGACCTGCGGTTCTTTTTATATAGACCGTAAATACACTCAATACCTTTTAGAGTATTCTTTGCCGTATTGATACTTTGATATCTTGTCTTTCTTACTTTAATATGACGGTGATCTTGCTCAATGAGGTTATTCAGATATTTCGATGTACAATGACAGTCGGGATTCAGTTTAAACGCTTTAATTACTTTAGCCATTGCGACCTTCGTTGAAGGTGCCTGATCTGTAACTATCTTTTGAGGTTTACCAAATTGTTTAATGAGACGTTTG
>NZ_KV838592.1:465931-482338 GCF_001838705.1 Staphylococcus sp. HMSC34C02 | reverse complement strand
GCCGGCCTAGCTCAATTGGTAGAGCAACTGACTTGTAATCAGTAGGTTGGGGGTTCAAGTCCTCTGGCCGGCACCATCTTTGAGCCATTAGCTCAGTTGGTAGAGCATCTGACTTTTAATCAGAGGGTCAGAGGTTCGAATCCTCTATGGCTCACTCACTAGCACTCCTAAATAGGAGTGCTTTTTTTGTGTTTTTGAACAATACTATAATATAAAAGTTTTTAACATATTGTATTCATAATATTTATGAAAAGGGATAGAATGAGTTTGAAAAGAATGATGTTATATACTTATTATTTTTTTTAATACAATGTGTTTGCACATATGACAGTTGTCACTATCATTGGTATAATTATGACTATGGAAAAAATATTCGGAGGAGATGCTATGGATTTTTCCAACTTTTTTGATAATCTTAGTACATTAAAAATTGTAACGAGTGTGCTGGATTTACTTATAGTATGGTATGTCCTTTATCTTCTCATTACTGTATTTAAAGGAACCAAGGCGATTCAATTACTCAAAGGTATACTTTTTATTGTTATTGGGCAACAAGTGAGTAAAATTCTAAATTTAACTGCCACATCTAAGCTTTTTGATATCGTAATTCAATGGGGGGTACTTGCACTTATTGTCATTTTCCAACCAGAAATTAGAAGAGCATTAGAGCAGTTGGGTCGTGGAAGCTTATTTAAACGTTATACTAATACATACAGTCATGATGAAGAAAAGTTAATTCAAGCAGTTTCAAAGGCTGTTCAGTATATGGCTAAAAGACGTATAGGTGCTTTAATCGTATTTGAAAAGGAAACGGGATTGCAGGATTATATTGAAACGGGTATAGCGATGAATTCTGAAATATCACAAGAATTATTAATTAATGTCTTTATACCGAATACACCGTTACACGATGGTGCAATGATAATTCAAAATTCTAAGATTGCGAGTGCAGCGAGTTACTTACCGTTATCAGATAGTGCTAAAATTTCTAAAAGCCTAGGTACTAGACATAGAGCAGCAGTAGGTATTTCTGAAGTCTCAGATGCATTTACAATCGTTGTTTCAGAGGAAACGGGATCGATATCAGTAACATTTGATGGCAAATTACGTAGAGATATCTCGAGTGAGGTATTTGAAGAATTATTAGCCGAACATTGGTTTGGAACACGCTTTCAAAAGAAAGGTGTGAAATAAGATGCTAGAGAGCAAATGGGGTCTTAGATTTATTGCACTTTTATTAGCAATCTTTTTCTATTTATCAGTTAATAATGTGTTTGGTAACATTTTCAATAATGATAATTTATCACAAAATTCATCTAAAACAATTGAAGATGTACCAGTAGAGATAATTTATAATTCTAAGGATTTACATGTAACTAAAGCTCCTGAGACGGTTAATGTTACTGTTTCAGGTCCACAGTCTAAGTTAATTAAAATTGAAAATACGGACGATATTAAAGTTGCAGTAGATTTATCGAACGCTAAAGCAGGAAAGTATAAAGAGGATTACATTGTTAAAGGCTTGAGTAATGATATCAATTATAATGTTAAACCGAAACAAGCTTATGTCACTTTAGAAGATAAAGAAACGAAAACGATGCATGTTCAGGCAGATATAGGTAAAGATGATATTGACCCAAATTATAAAGTTAGAGATAGTTCTGTAGAGCCTAATTCAGTTAAAGTAACAGGTGGTAGAGAACAACTTAAGAAAATCGCATACTTAAAAGCGACTTTTAAGGATGCAAATAAATTAAGTCAAGACACATCGGATGTTGCAGATGTAACTGCATTTGATAAATCATTAAATAAATTGGATGTTAATATTCAACCAAATGAAGTAAAACTCAATGTTAAACTTCAAGAGTATAGTAAAAAGGTTAAAGTTAAAATCAAGCAAAAAGGTAGTTTACCTAATGGTGCTAGTTTAGATAATATAACGCTTGATGAAGAAGAAATTGAAATTTATGGTAACAGAGATGATTTGCAAGATATTAATGAGATAGAAGCGACAGTTGATCTTGATAATATTACAGAATCGACAGATCAGAACGTTCAATTGCAATTACCAGATAAAGTGAAAAAAGCTGATCCAGATGACATAACAGCACATATAAGTTTAAACTAAAACATTTTATAAAGGAGTATTTATAATGGGAAAATATTTTGGTACGGATGGAGTAAGAGGTATAGCTAATAAAGAGTTAACACCTGAATTAGCATTTAAGTTAGGCCGTTATGGTGGCTATGTATTAGCACATAACGAGGATGCTGATAGACCTAAAGTTTTAGTAGGTAGAGATACACGTGTATCAGGCGAAATGCTAGAATCTGCTTTAATTGCAGGTTTAGCTTCAATTGGTGCAGAAGTTATGAGATTGGGTGTAATATCTACACCCGGCGTAGCTTATCTTACTAGAGAAATGGGTGCTGAATTAGGTGTTATGATTTCGGCTTCACATAACCCTGTTGCTGATAACGGCATTAAGTTTTTCGGAGCAGATGGCTTCAAATTATCAGATGCTCAAGAAGAAGAAATAGAGGCATTATTAGATCAAGAAAATCCGGATTTACCACGACCAGTTGGTACAGATATTGTTCATTTTTCAGATTACTTTGAAGGTGCTCAAAAATATTTAAGTTACTTAAAATCAACAATTGATGTTAATTTAGAAGGATTAAAAATAACATTAGATGGTGCAAATGGTTCTACATCAGCACTAGCGCCTTTCTTATTTGGAGATTTAGAAGCAGATACTGAAACTATTGGTTGTAGTCCTGATGGTTATAATATTAATGACAATTGTGGATCAACACATCCTGAATTGTTAGCTGAAAAGGTTCTAGAAACTGAAAGCGACTTTGGTTTAGCATTTGATGGAGATGGAGATCGTTTAATTGCCGTTGATGAAAAAGGTAATATCATTGACGGGGACCAAATTATGTTTGTAATTGGTCAAGAAATGCATAAAAATCAAGAATTAAACAATGACATGATTGTTTCTACTGTAATGAGTAACTTAGGCTTCTATAAAGCACTTGAAAATGAAGGTATCAAATCTAATAAAACAAAAGTTGGAGATCGATACGTAGTAGAAGAAATGAGAAAAGGAAATTACAACTTAGGTGGTGAACAATCAGGTCACATTGTTATGATGGATTACAATACGACAGGTGATGGTTTACTAACAGGTGTTCAATTAGCTGCCGTAATTAAAATGAGTGGCAAACCACTAAGTGAGTTAGCTGCGCAAATGAAAAAGTATCCTCAGTCTTTAATTAATGTTAAAGTTACAGATAAACACCATGTTGAAGATAATGAAGATGTTAAAAATGTAATGAATGAAGTTGAAACTGAAATGAACGGTGAAGGTAGAATTTTAGTTAGACCTTCAGGTACTGAACCATTAGTTCGTGTTATGGTTGAAGCTTCAACTGATGAAGACGCGCAACGTTTTGCTCAACGTATTGCTGACGAAGTACAAGCAAAAATGGGCTTAGAATAATAATTTATCTCGTACACTATAAACCTTCAAAGTATACATTAAATTGTAACTTTGGAGGTTTTTTAATAGATATATTGCATTGAAAGTGCTTACATTCTGTTGATTGCTATATTGTTTAGCATTAATTTAATAATTAAGATTAATTTTTACCTATTTTTGAAAATTATAAAATATATTTATTTTTACTTTTCGCTAAAAAGGTTGGAAATTGTTTGCATTCATTTATCTGAAAAGTGTAAAATAAATAATATTGGAAGGAGGATAGTATAAAAATAATTACAAAGCGCCAGGGCAATATATAAGTGTTTCAATGATCAAAAGTTAAATATGAGAACTATTGTAGAACATTTTATATTATTGCAGACGAGGAGAATAGTCATCGAACTTATCGGCGGATGCTATTCCGGATGTGGCTCATTCGTTAGCTTATTATTTAAAACATTTAGGTAACTAAATGCACAAAAATAATAAGAATGCCTAAATTTAAAAAAATCTTAGAAATATAATATGGCTTAATAGGGTAAATAAGATAAAGATAAAATATCAATATTAAAAGATATTATCTAAAAGATAATTACAAAGTTGTAAAATCTCTTAACCTATTTAAATTTTATATAACAGATAAAATTTTCAAGCTATATTTAACGGAGGGAAAATTTATGTGCGGAATTGTAGGATATATCGGATATGATAATGCAAAAGAATTGCTATTATCAGGATTAGAAAAATTAGAATACAGAGGATATGATTCAGCTGGTATTGCAGTTGCAAATGATAATGGTACAACTGTATTTAAAGAAAAAGGTCGTATTGCAGAATTAAGAAAAGTTGCTGACAATAATGATACGGATGGGCATGTTGGTATCGGTCACACACGTTGGGCTACTCACGGTGTACCAAGTACTGTTAACTCACATCCACATCAATCTAATAGTGAACGTTTCACATTAGTTCATAATGGTGTCATTGAAAACTACGAAGAATTAAAAAGTGAGTACTTAGCAGATGTAACATTCCAATCTGAGACGGATACAGAAGTCATTGTACAGTTAGTTGAATACTTTTCAAATAAAGGTTTAGAAACTGAAGAAGCTTTCTCTAAAGTTGTATCTTTATTACATGGTTCATATGCATTAGGTTTACTTGATAACCAAGATAGAGACACGATTTATGTAGCTAAAAATAAATCACCTTTATTAGTTGGTGTTGGCGAAGGTTTCAATGTTATTGCCTCAGACGCATTAGCTATGATTAAAGTTACGAATGAATATAAAGAAATTCATGACCATGAAATCGTTATCGTTAAGAAAGATAGTGTAATCATTAAAGATCAAGATGGTAATGTTCAAGATCGTGATACGTATACGGCTCAAATTGATGCCTCAGACGCTGAAAAAGGTATCTATGACCACTATATGCTTAAAGAAATTAATGAACAACCAGCAGTTATGCGTCGTATTATTCAAGAATACGAAGATGAAAATGGCGACTTGAAAATTGATCCAGAAATTATTAAAGATGTTGCCGCTGCAGATCGTATTTATATTATTGCTGCAGGAACAAGCTATCACGCTGGATTAGTAGGTAAAGAATACTTAGAAAAATGGGCTGGCGTACCAACTGAAGTTCATGTAGCTTCTGAGTTTGTTTATAATATGCCATTATTGTCTGAAAAACCTTTATTCATCTATATTTCTCAATCAGGGGAAACTGCAGACAGTCGTGCGGTATTAGTTGAAACTAACAAATTAGGTTATAAATCACTAACGGTTACAAATGTAGCTGGTTCAACATTATCACGTGAAGCAGATCATACATTATTATTACATGCTGGTCCTGAAATTGCAGTTGCATCTACGAAAGCATATACAGCTCAAATCGCAGTTTTATCAATTTTATCTCAAGTTGTAGCCAAAGCACATGGTCGAGATAATGATATTGATTTATTAAGAGAATTAGCTAAAGTAACAACTGCTATTGAGACAATCGTTGATGATACACCTAAAATGGAACAAATTGCTAAAGATTTCTTAGAAACAACACGTAATGCGTTCTTTATTGGTCGTACAATGGATTATAATGTCAGCCTTGAGGGTTCATTAAAGTTAAAAGAAATTTCTTACATTCAAGCTGAAGGATTTGCTGGTGGAGAACTTAAACACGGTACAATAGCCTTAATTGAAGATGGTACACCAGTTATCGCACTTTCTACACAAGAAAAGGTTAACTTATCTATTCGTGGTAATGTTAAAGAGGTTGTTGCACGTGGTGCTAAGCCTTGTATTATCTCAATGGAAGGTTTAGAAAAAGATGGAGATACGTATGTCATCCCTCATGTACACGAATTATTAACACCACTTGTATCTGTTGTTACGTTACAATTAATTGCATACTATGCAGCGTTACACAGAGGCTTAGATGTAGATAAACCTCGTAACCTAGCTAAATCAGTTACAGTTGAATAGTTCATTTGAGTTTTAGGAAATAGGACTACATTCGTTTAAAATACATTCAATGGAGCAAGATCACAAATTCATTTGGATTTGGGCTTGCTCTTTTTTTATACATCTAACCACACAATAATGTATGCAAGTGATACTTTGATAAAATATCGGAATTATCTTACAATTGTAATGTTATGAGGTGGTATCATGTTGATTTCGATGGAAAAACGTACCTCGGCGTAAATGATAAACAACGATATTCTTTATATTAAAAAAAGTAAGGTCATTGCACATTTCATCAAATAATGCCACAATTTTATAAAAGATACTTAAAGGAGAAAGCGATATGACATTGAATAATATCAAAGCGATTTTTCTAGATATGGATGGAACGATTTTACATGAAGATAATCAAGCTTCAATTAAAACAAAAACAGTTATTGATGATTTAAGAGCAAAAGGATATAAAGTATTCCTAGCAACAGGACGCTCTTATTCTGAAATTAATCAACTTGTGCCACCTCAATTTGAAGTCGATGGCATCATTAGTTCAAATGGTACAAGTGGGGAAATCAATGGTGATAATCTATTTATGCATTGTTTATCAACTGAAAGTGTTAAACGAATCGTATCATTAGCACAACAACAGGAAATATATTATGAAGTATTCCCGTTTAATGGCTCAAGAATAGCACTAAAGGAAGATAAAGTTTGGATGCAAGAAATGATTAAAGGTGATACACCGCCGAATCATGTAAGTGAAAGTGAATGGAAATCTAGACGAGATGCAATGGCTGGTAAGATTGATTGGAAAGATCATATACCTGACGATAACTATGCTAAAATTTATTTATTTACAACAAACTTAGAGAAAATAACTACTTTCAGAGATGAACTTATTCAGAACCAAGTTCTTTTAAATATTAGTGTTTCTAATTCATCAAGATTTAACGCTGAAACAATGGCGCAGCATACAGATAAAGGAACAGGTATTAAAGAAATGATCGACCATTTCAACATTAAACAAGAGGATACACTAGTTATAGGAGATAGTGATAATGATAGAGCTATGTTTGCATTTGGAGGGTATAGTGTTGCCATGAAAAATGCACGATCAGAAATACAAGAAATTACTGATGAGGTAACGGAATTTACGAATGAAGAAGATGGGGCTGCATTATTCTTAGAAAGTAAATTTTTAAAATAATATCGATAAAAAATAAGGTGGAACCCCTCACTGGCATAGGTTCCACCTTATTTATATTATTTATCTTTATTTAGATTTTTACTAGCTTCATCTTTAATATTTTCAGATTTTTGTTCAACATTGCGCTTCATTTTATTTGAATGATCATTTGCAACGTCTTTAGTGGATTGATGCGCTTTATCATCATTAATTTGTTTACTTAACGTATCATTTTTACGCGTTGCTTTGTTACGTTTAGTTTTCTTCTCTTTTGGTGTCGTACTTAATGTTTCACCACGTTTTAAGAAGTACTGTACTACACCCATGATAAGAATATAATAAAGGATTAAACGTAATACAATAATGATGATTTGTGCTACATATAAAATAACTGTAGCAACTTTTTGAGACATATTACCTGTTGCTACAGAAAGAATTGTCCCAAGCGGTTGTGTAATGATAATAATAATTAAATTGATTAAAAGCACAGCAATAAAGAATTTTAACCATGTTTTATGACCATTTTTAATTCCTTTAAAGCCATTTTTAAAGTGAGAAATAGCGCTATGATTAGATTCACGCACTAATGACACAGTATAATTAATCATTAATATGAAAAAGAACCAAGATACGATTGATGTTATTAAACCAATGATAATTAAAATTATAATTTGAATCGTTAGTAAAATAGCAATAGCATTGTCAGATGCACTGACTGCTGACTGTAATGACGTAAATAAAGGCGTTAAAGCTAAATTAAATAAATAATTTAATGCTACTATAATTAAGTACATCACGATAAATAAACCAATGGTAATTAATGATAGAAGTAAACTCTTACCATATTTACCTTTTTTAAAAGCTACGACTAAATCACTAAAATGAACATCTTCTCTTGAAATTGCTTTAGCGATAACGTTAATTGCACCTGCTAGTAATTGATAACCAGCAAATACAAAGAATAGTAATCCCAGTAATAAAGCTAGGATCATAATTATTAAATATGGACCCGATGATTGTTGAAATTGTGCTGCTAGTTGCATTTGCATGAAATACTGCATAAAGAAAGTTCTAGCAACAGTAAAAACCGCAAATACTACAATAAAACTTACGATACTAAATAGAATCGTCTTAAGAATTTGCGGCTTAGCATTTTTTAATGCCAAACTATGATATTTGAACAAATATAAGCACTCCTTTACTTTAATATAAATACAATATCAAAATTTATACTTTTTTTAAAATAATATCTAACATATTTCAAGATTAAGTGTTAAAATATGCTAATGATTAAATTTTGAAAGGAGATATCATCATGAAATTCGCGATTATTACAGATGTGCATGGTAATTTCGATGCATTACAAACTGTCTTAGATGATATTGATAATAGAGAAGATATTGATAAAATTTATAATCTTGGGGACAATATCGGAATTGGTCATGAAACAAATAAAGTATTAGATATCATATTTGATCGTGATGATATGGAAATTATTGCTGGTAATCATGATGAAGCGGTTATGTCATTAGTAAATGGCACGCCTTATCCAGAAGACTTAAAGGATAAATTTTATGAACATCATCAATGGATAGAGAGTCATATGGATGAGGATTATTACGACCAAATCAACTTATTGCCAAGATACATTGAAAAAACAATTTGTGGGAAAAAATTACTATTCATTCATTATGAAATTGAAAATCAAAAATTAGAAACTGGCATTGAAGGACAACCATTTAGTCCAATCACTGAGAATAGTAAAGACAATATTATTGAGCTGTTCAAAGATAAAGATGCTGATTTAATTGCATTTGGTCACAATCATCAGATGCATTTATATGATGATAATGAAACGATTTACTTTAATCCTGGTGCTGTAGGTCTAAATAATGGGGCTAATGCAGTTTACGGTATCGTAACGATTAATGATAATGAGTTCTCAATTGAAAGAATAAAACTTCCTTATGATAATGAAGAATATTTACAAGGTTTTGACGAAAAACAAGTACCAGCAAAGCAACTTATATTTGACCATTTTCTATAAGCAATGAAATAGGGGTTGGACAGAATTCTAATTGAATTTATAGTCCAACCCTTGATTAATATCTAATAAAATTATTTTAATGTGTATGATGATGCATGGCACCAGAGCATAATATAGTGTCATCATGTTGATGTTTTGGTGTTTCTAATTGTATCGTCATATGTTGAATATTGAGATGTGCTAAGTCATGTTCTATTCGTTTAAGTAATTGTTCACACGCATCCATCGTAAGTGATTTATCTACGACTGCATGGCAACTTAATGCATTCATATCATTGGAAATGGTCCATACATGATAGTCATGAACATTCTGTATTTCCTCATGATGCATAATGGTGAAAATGACTTGTTCTAAATCAATGTCGGAAGGTGTCCCTTCCATTAAAATGTTAATCGATGATTGTGTAATACCAAAAGCACTTTTCAAAATTAATAGTGAGACTAATATACTTGCAATTGGATCTGCAATGGTAAAGTTAAATGTCCAAATTAGAATTGAAGCGATAATAGCCCCTACAGAACCTAATAGATCTCCAAGAACATGGACAAATGCACCACGCATATTTAAATTATGTGATGTATCGCCACCTCTAAACATAATAATAGCTACAACAATGTTAACGATTAAACCAATTAAACTAATGATAAACATTTCTGTTGATTGAACTTCAGGTGGTACAAAAAATCTTTTAATTGCCTCGACAATGATAATTATACTGATGACAAATAAAGTTACGCCGTTAAATAATGCAGCTAATACTTCGAAGCGTTTATAACCAAATGTTTTAGTAGATGTAGCATTCTTTTCAGCGTAAATAAAGGCAATCAGTGCGACACCTAGTGAAACCGTGTCACTAAACATATGTAACCCATCAGATAATAATGCTAAACTATTGGCAATAAAGCCACCTACAATTTCTATTACCATGAAAAGCCCAATGATTATAAATGAAATGCTTAGTATCTTTTTATTATTCGTATGAACATGTGAATGTGAGTGCGAATGATTAGTCATATGAATAGTCACCTCTTAGATGTATTGTATGATGAATGGCTTGTTTCAATAACGTAGAAACATGTTGATCATCAAGCGAATAAATTTTTGACTGGCCTTGCCTTAAAGATTTAACAAGTCCTGCTTGTTTGAGGATTTTAAGCTGATGAGACACGTTAGATTGACTTAAATTTAGTGTGTGTGTAATATGCCCAACACTTGCCTCTGATTGATCTAGCAAGCGAAGAATTCTTAGCCTATTGTAATCACTTAAAGCTTTGAAAATTTCTGTTGTTTGTTTCAAAATAGCTTCTTCATTTGAATCGTTAACATGAACCGTCATGTGAAACACCTCTTATTAATATATGAAAATATGTTCATATATTAATTTAATACATTATGATATCTATGTCAAAAAAATGACTGACGTTTTAATTTTCCTGAAAGTGGTTAAAGCAAGGATATAGATTTAATAAGGAGGCCGATTTATATGAGTTTATTAGTTATAGGTGCTAATGGTGGCGTAGGTTCAAAATTAGTTAGACAATTAAAAGAAGATAATGTTGACTTCACAGCTGGTGTTAGAAAAAATGAGCAAGTAGAATCATTAAAACAAGAGGGAAGTAAAGCAACATTGGTCGATGTTGAAAAAGATAGTATTGAAGACTTAACTCAAACATTTAAAGGCTTTGATAAAGTGATATTCTCAGTAGGTTCTGGTGGTAGTACAGGTGCAGATAAAACAATTATTGTAGATTTAGATGGTGCAATTAAAACTATTGAAGCAAGTAAACAAGCTAATATCAAGCACTACATTATGGTATCAACGTATGATGCCCGTCGAGAAGCATTTGATGCAAGTGGTGATTTAAAACCCTACACGATTGCAAAACATTACGCTGATGAGCATTTAATTAATTCTGGATTAAATTATACGATTGTTCACCCAGGTGCTTTAGAAGATAAAGAAGGCACTTCTAAAATTGAAACTGCATTATATTTTGATGGTAGAGGTGCTATACCTAGAGAAGATGTAGCAAGCGTGTTAAAAGAAGTTGCAACATCAGATAACAAATTTGTGAATAAAGAATTTCAAGTTGTTTCCGGTAATCAATCAATTCGCGAAGCATTATCTTCATATGAATAAGTAAAGTTTAAAGATGACTATTTTGTATACACATTATGTGACTATGTTAAAAGGTGAAAATAAGAAGTTGTATTGCTTAATCGCAGTAGTTAACAGTATTGAGTAATAATTAAACTAATTCTTTTTAGCGCTAGTCATCCTTGTATTAGTGGTCGTGGGCCTAGCAAATTGAACGTCAATCCCACGACCACTTCTTTTATCCTTTTAATAATTTCTATTAAAATAGGACTAAAGTTGATATAATAAAGATACGAGTGATTATATTGGTCGTGCTCATCCTTTAGCATGACTATAATTCAACGCTTACATAATTGACTTTTAGGTTTTAATACATATTAAACAGCAAATTATTATTTACTTTAGAAATAGAGAATACGGCCTTTAACGGTTTTAGGGGGTGCAATTATGCCATTATTTTTAAAGCCTGTTTTTCACGACAAAATTTGGGGCGGTAATAAACTAAAACAATTTAATTACGACATTCCAAGCGAATCAGTTGGAGAATGCTGGGGAATTTCAGCACACCCAAATGGTAAAAGTATGATTCTTAATGGTCCTTATGCAGGACAAACTTTAGATCAAGTATGGACGCAACATAGAGAGCTATTTGGAGACTTTCCAAGTAAGGATTTTCCTTTACTATGTAAAATCGTTGATGCTAAGGAACCATTATCGATTCATGTTCACCCAGATGATTCTTATGCTTATGAATATGAAAATGGGCAATATGGCAAATCAGAATGTTGGTACATTATCGATGCTGAAGAAGATGCTGAAGTGATCATTGGTACATCAGTTAACTCAAAAGAAGAATTAGAAGAGCAAATCGAACAAGATAAATTCATGGAAACACTCAAAAAGGTAAACGTACAACCTGGAGAATTTTACTTTATTCCTGCTGGCACGGTACATTCAATTGGTGCAGGAATTACAGTATATGAAACAATGCAGTCTTCAGATATTACATATAGACTATATGATTATGATAGAGAACGTGATCAACCTTCTTCTCTGAATATCGATAAAGCATTAGATGTCATTCAATATTCTCAAGAATTATCAAGTATTGTTCCGGAAAATGAAATTATTGAAAATCATAAGTGTAGTCACATTGTGTCTAATGATTTCTTTACAATGGTGAAATGGGAAGTCAGTGGAACGCTAAATTATATGAAACCAAGAGAATTTTGTCTTGTTTCTGTCCTTAATGGTGATGGACAAATGATTGTTGATGGCGAAATCTTTAAAATTCAAAAAGGTTCTAACTTCGTGTTAACTTCAGAAGATTTAGATAGCGTTTTTGAAGGAGACTTTACATTAATTATTAGTTATATCTAATATTTCATTTTATATTTATGTCATTTATTTACTAAAGGAGTGTGAGTGTTGAAACAGTTTTTATATATTTCCTTAGTATGTGGTGTGATTGCAGGAGCAGGTGTTTTCTTCAATATGCCACAATATCCTTCGCTTACGATTCCTAGAGTTGTTGCAATTTTAGGTATTATAAGTGCAATCATTACATTTAAAGATAAAGAAATCAGTGGATTATTGAAACTTGGAGGCATTATGATTAATTTAATGCCATTGTTAGGTAGCTTACTTGCACAGCAATAACTTGTATAGGGGAAATATTTAGAATTAATTGGTCATTGATTCTGAATGTTTGCTCTATTTTTTTGCAACTTATTAAAATGTGATAGAATATAAAAAAAATTAAACATAAAATTACGTCGATATGTTAAGATTTAAAGCATAACTTAAGTAACTTTAAAAATTTAAATATTACAATAAATAGGGATACATATTGATTTATAAGAATACATTTAAAGGAGATCCACTATGGAAGAAGAAATAAATTACTTTTGGCTTAATTGTGGCTATACGAGATGGAATCATAACGAGCCTTTAGTAGGTCAAACAACTTTATTTGAATCTGGCGCCCAGTTTAATCCTACCCAAGGTTTTAGAGCTTTTAAAAAAGCCAAAACAGGTGATCAAGTTATATTTTATCAAGTCCAAACAGATACTGGATTACTTGGTATTGGTGAGATCATTAGCGTACAAACAGGCGCTCAAAATAAAATAAGAGTTGAATTTAAATTTAACGAATTATTAAAGCCTTTAACAACAGATTATTTAAAGCGTAGTGAGACACTCGATTTTCGCATGAACAACATGCGTGAAACATTAATTAATCAATTAACTAAAGAAGAATATGATTTAATTGTTTCATTAGGCAAAGGCGAAGAAAAACTTCCACGTTATTTCTTCCTATCTGAAACTGAGTCATTTGAGCCAGGTGAATATTATACGATTTATACACACACTTATAATGGCATCAAACGCAATGGCTATCATTTTTATAATCAATTAGAAGTGGGAGATAACCTTGTATTCTATAATAAATACGAGAATCAGTCAGTGGTAGGCATTGGAGAGGTATCTCGACATATTCATGAGAAACCACCGATTCCAGGTAGAACCAACAGTACAGCCATTGAAATATACTATGATAAACATATTACGCCTGTAACTTTAGGTGCATTGAACAAACATCCTAAGTTAAAAAATCTGTATTTCTTACAAGAAAATGCGAAGCAAGCTATCGCAAGCATGAGCCAAACACAGTATGATGCAATTATTGAAATGAGCAACAATGATGGCATCAAAACGCCTTTTGAAACGATTAAGAAAACAGAAATTGATACAGACCATCATGAAGAAGGTATTAAACCTTTCATATTATTAGTAGTAGAACAACGTGAAGAAGGATTGAAAGCAGCGAATAATTTACTACAAAAGACAAATGCTAACCCTGTGATTACGAGTGGGCATCCAGATTTTACGGAAGATATGTTGTATGGTAAGTATTTACCAAATGAAGCTGGTGCATTATATTATCGTGAAGGGTTTATTACACAATTGATGCCTAAAAATGATAAAAGTTACTTAGTCATTGATAACTTTAATAGAATTGACCCTGATATATTTCAAACATATATTAATGTACTTGAAGGGTATGAAGTGACATTACCTAGGTATAATAAAGAAGGACAAATGGTTAAGTGGTCAAGAGAAAAAGATTCATTCTACCATTTCAATCCAAACTGGCATATTATTGGCGTAACATATGATCGATTAGAGGATATTAAACGTAAATACTCAAAACAATTTCTTAAATATACAAGAATTGTTAAAGTAAATCATGAATAAATAAAATGGCTGGAATTCAGAGAACGCCAAGATTAACTATTTTCTATGTTAATAGAAGTTGGCTAATCTGAAACAGTTATCATAGTATGGTTATTTTAGTTCTAGTGAGTGGACAATGAATTCGAAAGGAATTCTAGTCCACTCTTTTTTATTTATTAGAAATAATATAGATGTAGTCGATTAACTGATTTACAACGGCGTCACAATAAAGTTAAACCTTATCTGTATCACTTTTAGTGTTTAACATAAGTCAAATCATGGAATATGAATACTAAGAAGTAATGGAAGGTGATAGAAGATGCCAATTATTTATTATGACGGTAATTGTGTGTATTGCTATAACTATTGTATTTGGTTAATACAACACGGACTTCCTAAAAGCTATGAATTTGCAACCTTAAAGAGTGAATCAGCGCATCATTTATTTGAACAGCATCCAGAAGCATTAAATAAAAACAGCGTTATATTACAACGTGGTCAACATTTAGAATTCAAATCTAATGCTATAGCGAGTCTTATACTTGCAACTACTGATTATAAGTGGTTAGGATGGTTGCTCAAAGTTACGCCACGTCCTATTAGAGATTGGGCTTATAATTTATTTGCTAATAATCGCAATAGAATGTGGAAGACACATTGGCACCAACCTAATGAATATGAAAAAACTTTCTTTATTGACGATAATCGAGATTAATTGATAATTTTTAATTTTAATTGATAATTTCATATACACTAATGATAATAAAATGATTTGAATGATAGTGCAAATTACTTTTCAAATGCAGATAAATGGCTTTTAATATACTATATAAAGGTTTTTGACTTACGCATAAAATCATCATAAAAAAGATGATCATATCTATTTACAGATTATAATAATTATAATATAATAATAATTGTAATAAAGAGAAAAAATAGTGATAAACAAGGAGAGAATATAATGAGTCAACAAGATGTAGTAAAAGAATTAAACCAACAAGTTGCGAACTGGACAGTAGCTTATACAAAATTACACAATTTCCATTGGTACGTTAAAGGTCCTAATTTCTTCTCATTACATGAGAAATTTGAAGAGTTATATAACGAAGCAAGTCAATATGTAGATGACTTAGCTGAACGTATTTTAGCAATTGGCGGTAATCCAGTTGGAACATTAAAAGAAAGCTTAGACATTTCAATCGTTGATGAAGCGGGTAAAAACTACTCAGCAGAACAAATGGTAGAAGCATTCTCAATAGATTTAACAAATATCTCAGAGCAATTAGTTAAATCTATTGAAGTAGCAGGAGAAGCTGGCGATGATGTATCAGAAGATATGTTCATCGGAATGAAAAATTCTGTTGATAAACACAATTGGATGTTCAAATCATATTTAGTTTAATCATAAGGGTGTTATTAAGCACATGACTCTCAATATCGTTCATTGAGATAAGACTTACAATGATCTTAGTAGAGTGAGTTGAGTCATGTTCTAATCATTAAATTTAAGGCACTTCGTTAATTTAGTTTGCTAGTACTTACTAAATGATACGAAAGTGCCTTATTTTTTTAAAGTATTTCAATGTAAAATTATATATAAATACAAAGTGTTTTGGCGAGACTCTTACGTTGATTATTAATGAACATAAGTGCTAGCGCACTTATGTAAGAAATTCTAGAGATGAATGACGAATGTTGTTGCGCGACTCCTAGTGGAAAAGAAAGTGTCGAGTGACTACAGGCACGAGCCTTTCCCACAGGAAAGCGTCGCAACTATAATGAGTGAATATTCATCTAAGAATTTCTTTAGAGGACTACAGGCTGAAGCTGTCCCATAATAAGGGCCCCAACACAGAGAAACTGAGTTAATCAGTTTCTACAAGCAAAG
>NZ_KV838592.1:429711-465831 GCF_001838705.1 Staphylococcus sp. HMSC34C02 | reverse complement strand
AAGCAAAGCACGTTGGGCAAGCGAGCCAACAATACGAAGTATTGTATATAAAGAAGCCAGTAAATGAATTTATAAAAAACTCATTTACTGGCATTTTTGCTAGGAATTATGTCCCAGCCTCATTTTGTTAGGGATTATTTCCTAACCTCGTTTATTGTTTATTAATTATTGTTATTCAGCAACTTCTAATGCAATTTCCATCATTTGCGTAAATGAGTTTTGTCTTTCTTCAGCTGTAGTTGCTTCATCTCTAAGAATATGGTCACTAACTGTAAAAATACCTAATGCTTTCTTACCAGCATTAATTGCATTTAAGTATAACCCTGCTGATTCCATTTCAATACCTAAAATTCCCATTTTTTTCCAATTGTCATTGAACGTTGCATCAGCATTATAGAATGTATCTGAAGATAACACATTTCCTACATGACTTACTGCGCCAATTTTATCAGCAATATTTTTAGCTTTAGTAATAAGTTCGAAATCAGCGATTGGGGCAAAGTGGCCAGGAATATTAAATTGGTCTACATAATTAGAGTTAGTAGATGCTGCTTGAGCAATAATCACATCATATAAATTAACATCTTCTTGTAAAGCACCACATGAACCAACACGAATAATAGTGTCAACATCAAAGAAATTATATAATTCATATGAATAAATACCAATACTTGGTATGCCCATTCCAGAGCCCATAACTGAAACTTCTTTACCTTTGTAAGTACCTGTATAACCGAACATATTTCTAACTTCGTTAAATTGTTCTACATTTTCTAAAAAGTTATCTGCAATATATTTTGCGCGTAATGGATCGCCAGGCATTAAAACCGTTTTAGCGATTTTCGCTCCATTTGGTTGAATGTGAGGTGTGCCATTTGTCATTAATATCTTCTCCTTATCATGATTGTTAAGATTAAGATAACATTTGTTTAACTTTTTTGCGAATTTTTGTACTATATACATGAGAGGGCTATATTAATATGAAAAGTTAATATTCTAATTTTAAGGAATATTGATTAAATTTAACAACATATTGGAGGAAACTACTATGAATTATGCAAAATTTATTGATCACACTTTATTGAAGCCGGAATCTACACGTCAACAAATTGATAAAATTATTGACGAAGCTAAAGCGTATGATTTCAAATCAATTTGTGTAAATCCTACACACGTTAAATATGCATCAGAAAAGTTAAATGGCTCAGATGTATTAGTTTGTACTGTGATTGGTTTTCCATTAGGAGCAAATACAACTGCTACTAAAATTTTTGAAACAGAAGATGCAATTAAAAATGGCGCATCTGAAATTGATATGGTTATCAATATAGGCGCACTTAAAGATGGAAGATATGAAGACGTTCAAAAAGATATTGAAGGCGTAGTTGGCGCAGCTAACGGAAAAACAGTGAAAGTTATTATTGAAACTATTCTTTTAACAGATGATGAAAAAGTGAAAGCAAGTGAATTAGCAAAAGCTGCTGGAGCAGATTTCGTTAAAACATCAACTGGCTTTGCTGGGGGAGGCGCTACACCAGAAGATGTGAAATTGATGAAAGACACTGTGGGAGACGCATTAGAGGTTAAAGCTTCAGGTGGCGTGCGTAATTTAGAAGATTTCAACAAAATGATTGACGCAGGCGCTACTCGTATAGGTGCGAGTGCTGGTGTTCAAATTATTCAAGGCTTAGAGTCAGATTCTGATTATTAATCATGCAATTGATGTAACAGCACACAGATATAACAGCTTATTTTGAGAGGGGTTCAGAATTATGAGAATGGTAGATATTATTGAAAAGAAACGCGATGGCAAATCATTATCTAAAGAGGAAATTGAATTCTTTATCAAAGATTACACGGAAGGGGACATTCCTGATTATCAAGCTTCTAGTTTAGCGATGGCAATCTTTTTCCAAGATATGAATGAAGAAGAACGTGCAGCTTTAACTATGGCAATGGTTAATTCAGGTGATGTTATTGATTTATCAAAAATTAATGGTATTAAAGTAGATAAACACTCAACTGGTGGTGTTGGAGATACGACGACGCTAGTGTTGGCACCATTAGTAGCTGCAGTGGGAGTGCCAGTTGCTAAAATGAGTGGCCGTGGTTTAGGACATACGGGCGGTACGATTGATAAATTAGAATCTATTAATGGATTCCATGTTGAAATCTCTGAAGCGGAGTTCATTAAACTTGTTAATGAAGACCAAGTTGCAGTGATTGGACAAACAGGCAATTTAACACCTGCAGACAAGAAACTATACGCATTAAGAGATGTTACAGGAACAGTTAACTCTATTCCTCTAATCGCATCATCAATCATGAGTAAGAAAATTGCCGCGGGTGCTGATGCAATCGTCCTAGATGTTAAAACTGGAAATGGTGCATTCATGAAAACATTAGAAGACGCTGAGGCATTAGCACATGCTATGGTTAGCATAGGAAATAATGTTGGTAGAAATACAATGGCTATTATTTCAGATATGAGCCAACCACTTGGTCGTGCGATTGGGAATGCTTTAGAATTAAGAGAAGCGATTGATACATTAAATGGTCAAGGACCTGAAGATTTAACTGAACTAGTATTAACACTAGGTTCACAAATGGTCGTACTTGCTGAAAGAGCAAGTACACTTGAAGAGGCGCGTCAATTGCTCAATGAAGCCATTGAAAATGGTTCAGCATTAGATAAATTCAAAACATTTTTAGAAAATCAAGGTGGCGATGCTTCAGTTGTCGATTCACCGGAGTTATTACCGACTGCCCAATATCAAATTGATTATAAAGCAAAATCAAGTGGTGTAGTTTCAGAGCTTATTGCAAATGAAATTGGAGTTGCTTCAATGATGTTAGGTGCGGGAAGACAAACGAAAGAAGATGACATAGATTTAAGTGTTGGCATTGTGTTGAATAAGAAAGTAGGAGACAAAGTCAATGAAGGTGAGTCTTTATTAACGATTCACAGTAATCGTGAAAATGTTGATGATGTCATTAAGAAACTTGACGAAAGTATCGAAATTAAAGCACAAGCAAAAACACCAACATTAATTCATAAAATAATTACAGAGTAGGAGTGTTAAATATGACGACACCATTTAAAAGAGTGCATTTAATTGTCATGGATTCAGTAGGTATTGGTGAAGCACCTGATGCTGCTGCTTTTAATGATGAAGGGTCACACACATTAAAACACACGTTAGAAGGGTTTAACCAATCATTACCTAATTTAGAAAAATTAGGACTAGGTAATATTGAGGATTTACCAGTGGTCAATAAAGTTGAACAACCAGGTGCGTTTTATACTAAATTAAGTGAAGCTTCTGTCGGAAAAGATACGATGACAGGACATTGGGAAATTATGGGACTAAATATCATGCAACCATTTAAAGTTTATCCAAATGGATTTCCTGATGAATTAATTCAAGAGATTGAAGAAATGACAGGTCGAAAAGTTGTAGCAAATAAACCTGCTTCAGGTACTGCAATTATTGATGAATTAGGCGAACATCAAATGAAGACAGGGGATTTAATTGTTTATACTAGTGCAGACCCAGTACTTCAAATTGCTGCACATGAAGATATTATCCCACTTGAAGAATTGTATGATATTTGCGAAAAGGTGCGTGAATTAACTAAAGATCCTAAGTACTTAATTGGCCGTGTTATTGCACGCCCATATGTAGGTGAACCAGGAAACTTTACACGTACGTCTAATCGTCATGATTATGCGCTTAAACCATTTGGTAAAACAGTCATGAACACATTAAAAGATCATGACTATGATGTTATTGCAATTGGTAAAATTAATGACATTTATGACGGTGAAGGTGTAACAGAAGCAATAAGAACTAAAAATAATATGGATGGCATGGATCAACTGATTAATGTCGTTAAAAAGGACTTTAATGGTATCAGCTTCTTGAATTTAGTGGATTTTGATGCATTATATGGTCACCGCAGAGACAAAGACGGTTATGCACAAGCAATTAAAGATTTCGACGAACGCTTACCAGAATTAATTGATAATTTACAAGAAGATGATTTAGTTATTATTACGGCAGATCATGGTAATGATCCAATTGCAGAGGGTACTGACCATACACGAGAATATATTCCAGTGCTAATGTTTAGCCCTAAAATAGATGCATACCATGAATTATCAGGAGATACGACATTTAGTTCAATTGGTGCAACAATCGCAGATAATTTCAATGTTGAATTACCTGAATTTGGTAAGAGTTATTTAAAAGAAATGGGAGTGGAACATTAATGAAAGTATTCCGTTATTTATTAGGTTTAGCTTTTGGAGCAGCCGGTGTACTTCATTTTACACGTGAACGTTCATTTAGAAATATCGTTCCAGATTATTTACCATTACAAAAAACGGCTGTTTTAGTAACAGGTGTATTTGAGATTTTCTTCGGTATTATGTTGTTATTAAAACGTCCTGCTAATTGGTTAAAAAAAGGTATTAACCTATTCCTATTAGCTGTATTGCCTGCAAATGTTTACATGGCACGTAAAGAATTACCTTTAGGTGATAAACAAGTGCCAAAATGGGCGCTATATTTAAGATTACCATTACAGTTTGTATTAATTGGATTAGTAAAAAAATTATAAAATAATCAGATCAGAGAGCGGGACAAAAATTAAAATAAATTTGTTGTTCCACCCTAGCTAGCTTAGTTCAGAGTTTTTCTTGATGAAAATCTCTTAGTTAGGGCTCTGACAGCAAAGATGACGAGGTTTGAAAAAATGCTTGATTGAAACGCATTTTCAAATCAGTCAACTACAGCTAAAAGATAAAGAGGCTGAGACAAAATAAAATGTCTCAGCCTCTTTTTAAATATTCACTTTATGAACGGGTAATGTTATTTACCTTCACCATATATATCAGACCATTCATTACGTTTATCAAGAAATGCTTGCGCGATTTCTTTTGCACCTTCAAGTGAATGGCTTGCAGCCCAGCCGCATTGAACTTCGTTACAAGCAGGAACTTCAGTAGCATTTAACACATCATTTAATGTTTTTTCAATGATATTTAATACATCTTCATAATCATCATGATTAATAAATGACACATAAAAACCAGTTTGACAACCCATTGGACTTAAATCTACAACTTTATCAGTATGATTTCTAATGTTTTCAGCCATTAAATGTTCGAGTGAGTGTAACCCTGGCATTTCCATATGTTCTTTATTAGGTTGTTTGAAACGAATATCGTATTTTTTAATCACATCACCATTCAAACCTTCCATTGTACCAGCTAAACGCACGAAAGGTGCTACAACCTTAGTATGATCTAAATTAAAACTTTCAACGTTCATTTTAGTCATCATAAATCCTCCTATAAGCAATAAATTTAATTATTAAGTTAACGATTTGATTGTATCAATAGTTAAAGCTATTTACAATTTTCAAAATTATAGTCCTGATAGGGGACATGAAATTGAATGAATTGTGAGAAAATTTTGTAAATACATGGAAATTTAATGACAACCATCTTTAAATCCGATAAAATAGGTAATAATTAACTGATGATAAGAAATATAAACGATTGAAGATAGTAGCAAAAACGATTGTCGTAAAAATAAGGGAGTTATGATTTATGAGTAATAAACAAGAAATTTTAGATTATATAGAGAATAATAAATATGATTATGTTGAAATTAGTCATCGAATACATGAACGCCCTGAATTAGGTAATGAGGAGATTTTTGCCTCTAGAACACTCATTGATAAATTGAAAGATAATGACTTTGAAATAGAAACGGATATTGCTGGTCATGCTACAGGTTTTATAGCCACTTATGATTCTGGGCAAGAAGGTCCTACGATTGGCTATTTAGCAGAATATGATGCACTGCCGGGATTAGGTCACGCCTGTGGCCATAACATTATTGGGACTGCTAGCGTACTTGCAGGTTCAGCATTAAAACAAGTGATAAACCGCATTGGGGGAAAGGTTGTTGTGCTTGGTTGTCCAGCTGAAGAAGGTGGCGAGAATGGAAGTGCCAAAGCGTCATATGTTAAAGCTGGCATTATTGATGATATCGACATCGCTTTAATGATTCACCCTGGGAATGAAACCTATCCAACTATTGATACGCTCGCTGTAGATGTCTTAGATATAAAATTCTATGGCAAGAGTGCACATGCTTCAGAAAATGCTGATGAAGCTTTAAATGCACTTGATGCGATGATTTCATATTTTAATGGTGTAGCACAATTAAGACAACACATTAAAAAAAGTCAACGCGTACATGGCGTTATTTTAGATGGTGGCAAAGCAGCTAATATTATTCCGGACTATACACATGCCCGATTCTATACACGTGCAACAACACGTAAAGAATTAGATGTTTTAACTGAAAAGGTCAATCAAATTGCGAGAGGCGCAGCGATTCAAACAGGTTGTGATTATGAATTTGGACCGATACAGAATGGTGTAAATGAATTTATAAAGACGCCTAAATTAGACGCGTTATTTGAGAAATATGCAAATGAAGTAGGTGAAGATGTCAGTCATGACGATTTTGGTTTTGGATCGACAGATACGGGTAATGTCAGTCATATAGTACCTACGATTCACCCTCATGTGAAAATAGGCTCTAGAAATTTAGTTGGTCATACACATAGATTTAGAGAGGCTGCATCGAGTGTGCACGGTGATCAAGCGTTAATTCATGGTGCTAAAATCATAGCATTAATGGGATTAGAATTAATTGAAAATAAGAGAATGTTTGATGACGTAGTTCAACAGCACTCTCAAATAAAGGGGCAGTCTAGATGACAAAGAACGAAAATGAACTAAAATTAACTTTAAGTGATTTATATAATGACAATGTTGTGTATAACTCAAGACCATCATATGTTTCAAACCCTTGGCTAAAACCTGAGGAACATCAATCGAATTTCTTAACGGGTCGAGAAATGCTTATTGCAGATTCTATGCCGATGATTGTACATGAAGCAAGCATTACTGATAAATTAGTTCAATTATTTGCACTAGTCGGAAAAAAAGTTCCAACACATACGTATCAATTTAAAAATCGTGAAACATATGAAGCATTGTTAAATCGAATTGTTCACGAAGAAGGTAAAACAATTTATTTTCAATATATTCATAGTGATGACGTTGTACCAGATGATTGCTACGCTGTTCATAAAGAAACATTTGTAGCATTAAACAATAAAGCACGTATACCAGAGTGGACGAATCATAAATTTTTGCCAGAGCGTGAAATTGTATCTATTAATGATTTCAAAGCGCGTATTAAAGAATGGGCGTTTCCATTTGTTATTAAACCTGGAGATGATTTGCCAACAGCAGGTGGATATGGTGTTATGATTTGCTATGATGAAGCGGATTTGGCTAAAGCCACACAACGTATCCTAGAAGCTAGTGATGCGACAGATAACCTAATTATTGAACAGAAAATTGAAGCGGTTAAGAACTATTGTGTGCAATTCGCTTATTCTGAAGATATTGGTGTGACCTATTTAGGTACAGCACATCAAATTACAGATAAATATGGATTTTATGCAGGTAATGAAAATGTTCATAATGTTCCACAACAAATAATTGATGCCGGTCGAGAAATAATGGAAAATGGTGTGAAACTCGGTTTCTTTGGTGTAGCTGGTTTCGATTTACTCCTAGATAAGAATGACGACGTTTTTGCAATCGATTTAAACTTTAGACAAAATGGCTCTACAAGCATGCTATTATTACAAGAGGAACTGAATTCGACATATCAAAAATTTTATAGCTACTTCTCTAATGGTGATAATGAGCATTTCTTTAATACTATTTTAAAATATGTTAAACAAGGCGTGTTGTACCCATTGTCTTATTACGATGGAGATTGGTTTGGAAAAAACAAAGTTAATTCTCGCTTTGGTTGTATTTGGAGAGGCGAATCAAAGGAATCTATTGAGAAGATTGAACAATCTTTTTTAGCTGATCTAGAAAAGTAATCATTTATTAAATATGCAATCGTAAGTCGACAAGAAGTGTATTATTTAAATGAATATGAGTTATGAACTAGAGTTGAGTAGGCAAGCATATTAGCCTTTTCTCAACTCTAGTTTTATTTTAGATTCAAAACAAGTATGTTTTAAAAGTGCTATCTTAATATCATCATTTTCGATACAGATATTTGACGGCTTAAGTATTGTCATTTACTATTTTAATTGTTACCAAAATAGAAATGGAGGGTTACGCATTGTCTTACAAGAATGAGACTTATTTTAAAGATGTGCTGATTAATGAAACGTTTTATGTTGCTAGCCAAAATAAAAAATTAATCAGAATAAATAGTAATGATCAAAATCATGTCGGTGTTTGGACTCAAGAAGGACAAGCAGAAGCGTATTTAAAGCATTCAGCAATAGACTACGATCGCGTATTAACAATTGATGTGGATACATTCGTTACCTATGAATTGGATGACTTATTTGATGAAAATGATCAAGTTGTTATTAATCAAACAGCTGAAACAGAAGGACAGATTGTTAACGTTGTACAAATGACTGACGAATTAATGTCGGAATTGGATAAAATTCGCATTAAAGAATTTGTGAGAGATGTAGCCAAAGAAGATCAAGTATTCGGCTTAACGAAACAAGGTGAAAGTCACTTCATATTAATTAGTGATGATAAAGAAGAAAAACCTCAAATTATGCCTGTTTGGAGTTTAAAAAATAGAGCGCTTAAAGTTCGAGATGAAGACTTTGAAGAGTGTGAGTTAATCGAAATTGAAGGCAGCGTATTTAGTGATTGGTTAGATAAATTACGTGATAATAATCAAGCTGTTGCCATCGATTTAAAACCTGGTGTAGTTGGAACTGTTGTTTCAGCTCAAAAATTATCAAACGAATTAACGTTTTAATTTGAATTATGTAGTCATTCGTTACTTTTAGTCTTTATATATATTTAGGTATTACATAATTGATTAATTAAATAAAAAGGAAGCCCTTAATCACATTTGAATGAGGTGATTAAGGGCTTTTTTAGAAAATAATTACAAAACTATTAACTTAAATAGATAGCGCCAAGCGCACCTGAAAAGGCACCGTTTTCAATATAAAATGGTTTGAACCCACGTAGTACCGTATAATCTTCAATAACCTCGCGCAAAAGAGGATTGTTGTTAAAAGAAGACCCGATATATACAACATTTTCAGTTTTATTTTCACGAGCAACAGTGATTGCCATAGTCGTTATAACTTCTCCAACAATACCAACGACTGATGCTAATTTGTTGGCTGGTGAAAATTCTACGTCTAAATTATGTAAGACATTTCCGAAATTAGCTGCTGTTAATTCACCAGGAATAGGAGGCTCAGTATCTTTATAAATATGTTTAACCTTAAGGTCTATCGTATCTCTATCACCAGATTGTGCTAAATTAGTTAGTGCTTCGTAATCTGTAATTTGAGACAATAAATAACCCAGTCCTTGAATCATGCCACCACCAGTACCTACACCGCCAACTCGGTGCTGTTGTTGACCATCAAAAAAGTGTAATGACGTGCCTGTACCGACATTAGCGAAAATATATTCGTTAATATGGTGACCTTGTTCTTTTAGAAGCATACCTAAACCTTTAGATGATGCATCAAATTCAACAAATATTTTAGCTTCTGTATTTAAATTTTCAGCGATTACACCTGCATTACCACCCGTAAGACTGATGGATTCGAACGTATTTGCATTCAACCATGCAATGACTTCAGATATATTTGTAGTAAGTTCGGTTTCATATGAACGTCCTTGTTGTGATTCTTGGACGATTTTAATTAACGTACCACCGGCATCGATACCGACTTTCATTCTAGTTCACCTCGTGATTTTATATGTCATATTTATAGTAAAGCAAATTTGCTGAATTTCAATAGATTAATTTTAAAAAGGTAAAAATTTAAAATAATTGTATCTAACTTAAGTGGATTTTATTTTGATAAGTGTAAAAAAACAATTATAATATAAGTTGATAAATTATTAGAGGCATAGGGGTTAGTGGTTATGACTATAAAGAAACAATTTGAAAATATAACAATTCAAGAGTTTGAAGAAAAATATAGACAAGATGTAGTTAACTTTGAATTAAGCGAGCGACAACAAATATACTCTTCTTTACCGAAAACAGTATTAGACGATGCACTTACAGATGAGAATAGAGTGGCTAACATTGCTATTAATGAAGATGGAGATGTTGTTGGTTTCTTTGTATTACATCAATATTATCAACATGAAGGATACGATACGCCAGAGAACGTCGTTTATGTAAGATCATTATCAATCAATGAGCAATTTCAAGGGAATGGTTATGGAACGACAATGATGATGTACTTACCTCAATATGTACAGATGTTGTTTCCTGATTTTAATCATTTGTATCTAGTTGTTGATGCAGAGAACAAAGGGGCGTGGAATGTATATGAACGTGCTGGTTTCATGCATACGGCTACGAAAGAAGAGGGGCCAATTGGTAAAGAATGTTTATACTACTTAGATTTAGATTCTAAACACGTTTCTTCATTACGATTAACTGAAAACGAAACGTCAAGTATAGCGACATATAATATCGTTGATTTACTTAAAGATAACCAAAAAGTTGGCTTTATTGCACTTGAACAAATGAATAATCGAATTAATATTGTTGCCATTGAAGTTTATAAAGATCAACGTAAAGAAGGCATTGCAGAAAGTGCATTAAGACAAATACCAACATATGTACGTAAGCATTTTAAACAAGCTAAAACGATTGTTATTACATTGTTTGGTGAAAATAATGAATTAAAACCATTGTGTATGAATAGTGGTTTTGTCGAGATTGATCAATCAGATGATTTAGTTATTTTCGAGAAATATATCAATTACTAAGTGAATCGTAATTGCGAAATCGTGTATTGTCATTTATAATTTATTTTTGTTACTATTAATTAATGAAATCCAACGATATAATTAAAAATTCTTCGAAAGGAAGATTAGCTATAATGAAAATCCAAGATTATACTAAAGAAATGGTTGATGAAAAGTCATTTATTGATATGGCTTATACGTTATTAAATGATAAAGGTACTACAATGAATTTGTACGATATCATTGATGAATTCAAAAAATTAGGTGACTATGAATTTGAAGAAATTGAAAATCGTGTAGTTCAATTCTATACCGATTTAAATACTGACGGACGTTTCTTAAACGTTGGCGAAAATCAATGGGGATTACGTGATTGGTATTCTGTAGATGATATCGAAGAAAAAATTGCTCCAACAATTCAAAAATTCGATATTCTTGATGACGAAGATGAAGAAGATAAGAATCTTAAGTTATTGGGTGACGATGAAATGGATGACGATGATGATATTCCAGCCCAAACAGATGATCAAGAAACATTAGATGATCCTGAAGATGAACAAGTTGAAGATGAAATTAGTGAATCAGATTTAGTAATTGAAGATGACGAAGAGGATGAACTCGACGAAGAAGACGAGGAAGAATTCGAAGACTAAGAAGATTTTAAAACTAAATGCTAGTTTTGATTGACTTTTACTTAAAAGATGATAGAATTTTATTCGGGCTCCTTTAATTAGGACACGTGTATAAATGATATACGCTCCCCTTACAGATATGTGAGAGGGAGCGATTTTTTTATTTTTTCAAAAGTGATTATTTAAAATGAACAAATAGGTAAGGAAGCATCCCTTTATAAATTAGGAGGTCAGGAAATGACAAAATTTATTTTTGTAACGGGCGGAGTAGTATCATCATTAGGAAAAGGTATCACAGCCGCTTCTCTAGGAAGATTATTAAAAGATAGAGGCTTAAAAGTCACAATTCAAAAATTCGATCCATATTTAAACGTTGATCCAGGAACGATGAGTCCATATCAACATGGAGAAGTATTTGTTACAGATGATGGTGCTGAAACTGACTTAGATTTAGGACATTATGAGCGTTTTATCGATATTAATTTAAATAAATATTCAAACGTTACTGCTGGGAAAGTTTATTCTCATGTACTTAAAAAAGAACGTCGTGGAGATTATTTAGGTGGAACTGTACAAGTTATTCCACACATTACTAATGAAATTAAAGAACGTTTATTACTTGCAGGGGAAAGTACCAATGCTGATGTAGTTATCACTGAAATTGGTGGTACAACTGGTGACATTGAATCGCTACCATTTATCGAAGCGATTAGACAAATTAGAAGCGATTTAGGTCGTGAAAATGTGATGTATGTACATTGTACGTTACTTCCATACATCAAAGCTGCCGGTGAAATGAAGACGAAACCAACGCAACACAGTGTTAAAGAATTACGTGGTTTAGGTATTCAACCGGATTTAATTGTAGTACGTACTGAATATGAAATGACTCAAGATTTAAAAGATAAAATTGCGTTATTCTGTGACATTAATAAAGAAAGTGTTATCGAATGTAGAGATGCATCATCACTATATGAAATTCCATTACAATTAAGTGCACAAGATATGGACGATATCGTTATTAAGCGATTAGATTTAGATGCTAAATACGATACTCAGTTAGACGAATGGCAATATTTATTAGATACTGTAAATTCGCTAGACGGTACAATTACGATTGGTTTAGTTGGTAAATACGTAAGCTTACAAGATGCGTACTTATCAGTAGTGGAATCATTGAAGCATGCTGGCTATCCATTGAAAAAAGATGTCGTTGTTAAATGGATCGATTCAGGAGAAGTTAATGACGATAATGTTGAAGACTACTTAAAAGATGTAGATGGTATTCTAGTGCCAGGTGGTTTTGGATTTAGAGCAAGTGAAGGTAAAATTGCAGCCATTAAATATGCGCGTGAAAACAATGTGCCATACTTTGGTATTTGTTTGGGTATGCAATTGGCAACTGTTGAATTTGCACGTAATGTACTTGGGTTAGATGGTGCACATTCAGCTGAACTTGATCCAAGCACACCTTATCCAATCATTGATTTACTACCTGAACAGAAAGATATTGAAGATTTAGGTGGTACGTTACGCTTAGGATTATACCCATGTAAAATTAAAGAAGGTACATTAGCGCATCAAATTTATGATGCAATCAACATTGAAGAGAGACACCGTCATCGATATGAATTTAATAACGAATTCAGAGAACAATTAGAAGCGAATGGTATGGTATTCTCTGGAACTAGTCCGGATGGACGTCTAGTTGAAATGGTTGAAATTCCTGAGAATGATTTCTACATTGCTTGTCAATTCCATCCTGAATTCTTATCAAGACCTAATAGACCTCAACCAATATTTAAAGCGTTTGTTGAAGCAGCAAACAACTATCAAAATAAATAATATATTAAGACAACCCTTACATTGCTTTATTAGCATATAAGGGTTGTTTTTTATTTAATGTTTAGTTATTACTATTACAATTCTAAATCTCGTGTCATTTCAACCATTTGAGTGTAAATTTCATAGTAAATATAATTAAATGCCATTGTATGTGGTTGAACCACTTTATCATAATCTTCTGTGTAGACGATAGGTCGTGGTGTAGCGAGGTTAATAAAATGAATAAACTGTTCTGGTATTTCAACATCTTTAGGACGGTTACAAATTAAGACAACATCAATATCTTTATCGACGAATGTTTGTACATCCTGAGCGACTTCTTCAGTATAAAATGGTGAAAAGAGTAACACACGATCTGTAGAATCAATATCGTCAACCGTTGTTAATGTTGATAATGGTTTACTAGATTGAAGATGTTCTTCACTTTCAAGAATAAAGGGTTCGAAAAATTTTAAATCACCATAACCGCGTATATATACATACCCCTCACCACCGATTGCTTGTATTAGACATTGAGCGGCCATTTGAATGTCTAATGCTTGATCTTCTAAACGATTGAATATACCTGTTAATTGTGTATGTAATATTTTAGACATGTAAATCCTCCATTTCATTTTGTATTGTAAATAAACGCAAACGTAAGTGCAATAAAACTAGTTATGATAGCTAATCTGAATGACGTAATGCGTGTCAGATAAGATTATTTTAAAATGAGCATACATTCACATGCAATTCAAAATAATATCTGATATAATGATTTTAAAAATTGTGCAGTTGCACACAAGGAGGAACTTTCATGCCATTAGTTTCAATGAAAGAAATGTTAATCGACGCGAAAGAAAATGGTTATGCAGTTGGTCAATACAACTTAAATAACCTTGAATTTACACAAGCAATTTTAGAAGCTTCTCAAGAAGAGAATGCACCAGTTATCTTAGGTGTTTCAGAAGGTGCTGCACGTTACATGAGCGGTTTCTATACAGTAGTTAAAATGGTTGAAGGTTTAATTCATGACTTAAACATTACTGTACCAGTAGCTATCCACTTAGACCATGGTTCAAGTTTTGAAAAATGTAAAGAAGCAATTGATGCTGGATTCACTTCAGTAATGATCGATGCTTCTCATAGCCCATTTGAAGAAAATATTGAAATCACATCTAAAGTAGTAGAATATGCACATCAACATGGTGTATCAGTTGAAGCTGAATTAGGAACTGTTGGTGGACAAGAAGATGACGTTGTTGGTGGCATCATCTATGCTGACCCTAAAGAATGTCAAGAATTAGTTGAAAGAACAGGTATTGATACGTTAGCACCAGCATTAGGTTCAGTTCACGGACCTTACAAAGGTGAACCTAAATTAGGATTTAAAGAAATGGAAGAAATCGGTGCATCAACTGGTTTACCATTAGTACTACATGGTGGTACTGGTATCCCAACGAAAGACATTCAAAAAGCAATTCCTTACGGTACTGCTAAAATTAATGTAAACACTGAAAACCAAATTGCTTCAGCTAAAGCAGTAAGAGAAGTATTAAATAATGATCAAGACGTATATGATCCACGTAAATACTTAGGACCAGCTCGTGAAGCAATTAAAGAAACGGTTAAAGGTAAAATTAGAGAATTTGGTACATCTAACCGCGCTAAATAAGTTTTAAAATAATTGAAGATGTTATTTAAAAGAGTGAAACGTTTCATCGTTTCACTCTTTTTCTTTTATAATATAAGTAATCACATTTAATTATTTTTCAAAAATGATTTATAATATTTGTATATATAATACTTGAGATGGTTTTATAAAGTTTGAATCAATAATTTTTACTATTGCAATTATCTTTAATTCATAATAATTTATGTTTTACAAATAAAGAATGTATATTTTATAATGCTACTAATGTATTATTTTAAATAAATGAGAAACAAAGGAGATAAACTTATGACTCAAGAGGTAATAAAAATTCGCGGTGGTCAAACACTAAAGGGAGAAGTTACGATAAGCGGTGCCAAAAATAGCGCAGTAGCTATCATCCCAGCAACATTATTAGCTCAAGGCCAAGTGAAATTAGATGGCTTACCACAAATTTCCGATGTAGAAACACTAGTTAGTTTATTGGAAGATTTAAACATTAAGGCTCAATTAAATGGTAAAACGCTAGAAGTTGATACTTCTGAAATTCAAAATGCACCACTGCCTAACAATAAGGTTGAATCTCTTCGAGCATCTTACTATATGATGGGAGCGATGTTGGGTCGCTTTAAAAAATGCGTTATCGGCTTACCTGGTGGTTGTCCATTAGGACCACGTCCGATTGATCAACATATTAAAGGGTTCAAAGCATTAGGAGCAGAAATCGATGAATCCAATGACACGTCAATGAAGATTGAAGCTAAAGAATTACATGGTGCTAACATCTTCTTAGATATGGTCAGTGTAGGTGCAACGATTAATATTATGTTAGCTGCTGTACATGCGAAAGGTCAGACAGTTATTGAGAATGCTGCCAAAGAACCTGAAGTTGTAGATGTAGCTAATTTCTTAAATAGTCTTGGTGCAAATATTAAAGGTGCAGGTACAAGTACGCTAAAAATTAATGGTGTTAAAGACTTGCATGGTTCTGAATATCAAATTATTCCTGACCGTATTGAAGCGGGTACATATATGTGTATCGCAGCTGCAGTTGGAGAAGAAATAACGATTAATAATATCGTTCCTAAACACGTTGAAGCTTTAACGGTTAAGTTAAAAGAACTAGGCGTAGATATTGAAATCGATGGAGATGCTGAAAAAGCTATCATTAAACGCAAACCTATGTACAAAAATGTAGACATTAAAACTTTAGTATATCCTGGTTTTGCAACAGATTTACAGCAGCCAATAACGCCATTATTATTTATGGCAGATGGTCCTTCGTTTGTTACAGAAACGATATATCCTGCGCGTTTTAGACATGTCGATGAGTTAAAGCATATGGGTGCCAATATCGATGCAGACATGCAAACAGGAACAGCGACAATTAAGCCTTCAACATTAAATGGTGCTGACGTATATGCGAGTGATTTACGTGCTGGTGCATGCCTAATTATTGCGGGTCTATTAGCTGAAGGTATAACTACAATTTATAATGTTAGACATATTTATAGAGGTTATACTGATATCGTTACACATTTGAAAACGCTGGGCGCAGATATTTGGACGGAAGAAGTTTAATCACTACGATAAATTTAAGAAACAAGTCAAAGTCTTAATATAATGTCTTTTTGATTTGATATTTAGCTTTGAATGATTCAGATGCATTTGTTTGATGATTTCAATTGATCTATGATTGATAGTTTTAGACGTTGTATTAGGGCTTGTTTTTCTGGTATAATAATTATATTAGATACTAATATGTTGTAGACTTATAACCATTACTGGAACTAATGTAATGTATTTATAAGTGATTTTTAGTACCTACAATCTAAAGATGTTTTGAATAGAGGTGAAGACATTGGAAATCTGTCCATATCTTGAAGAAACCTTTAAAATTGTTGGTAGAAGTTGGAACGGTTTAATCATTAATTATCTATCACGATGCACTGATTATACTGCGCACTTTTCCGATATGAAAAGGGATTTGAAGACCATTACACCACGTGCATTAAGTATTAAATTAACTGACTTAGGTGAATGGGGATTAGTAGAAAAGAAAGTAGTTTCAACTAGTCCAGTTTCAATCATTTATGAATTGACTGATAAAGGTAAAGCTTTAGCCGAAGCTTTGAAACCAATTGAAGCGTGGGCTCGTGAACACGTTACACTTGAAGAAGAAGTTAAATCTAAATAATAGAGTTAAGCGTTTTGTACTATACAAGGAATGAATCTAACAGTTGAGGTTAGTCATTTTATATATAGGTGCAAAACGCTTTTATTATGCTGTACTGACATGGTATGTTTAATTCTCGTTAAAAAAAGGTACACACATGATATAACGATTCTTAAGGAGTGAAGCATTGATGAGAAATTATACGCAACAATATATCAATGGTGAATGGGTTGATAGCGATAGTAATGAAACAATTGAAGTAATTAATCCAGCAACAGAAGAAGTCATTGGTAAGGTAGCTAAAGGTAATGCTAACGACGTAGACAAAGCAGTAGAAGCTGCAAATAACGTATATTTAGAATTTCGTCATAGCTCAGTAAAAGAAAGAAAAGAACTATTAGATAAAATTGTAGAAGAATATAAAAATAGAAAACAAGACATTATAGAAGCCATTACAGATGAACTTGGTGCACCACTCACATTATCTGAAAATGTGCATTATCAAATGGGATTAGATCATTTCCAAGAAGCTAGCAGAGCGTTAGATTCATTTGAATTTGATGAAAGACGTGGCGATGCATTAGTAACTAAAGAAGCGATAGGTGTTTCAGGATTAGTGACACCATGGAACTTCCCAACTAATCAAACGTCATTGAAATTAGCCGCTGCATTTGCAGCAGGAAGTCCTGTAGTTCTAAAACCTTCTGAAGAAACACCATTTGCAGCCGTTATTTTAGCTGAAATTTTTGATAAAGTAGGCGTGCCTAAAGGTGTATTCAATCTAGTAAACGGTGACGGTGAAGGTGTCGGTAATCCTCTAAGTGAACATCCTAAAGTCAGAATGATGTCATTTACTGGTTCAGGTCGTACAGGCTCTAAAATTATGGAAAAGGCTTCTAAAGATTTCAAGAAAGTATCACTTGAATTAGGTGGTAAATCACCATATATCGTTTTAGATGATGTTGATGTTAAGGAAGCTGCAAAAGCGACTACAGGCAAAGTAGTTAATAATACAGGTCAAGTTTGTACTGCTGGTACACGTATTTTGATACCAGAAAGTAAAAAAGAAGATTTCTTAACCGCACTAAAAGAAGAATTTAGTAAAGTTAAAGTTGGCGATCCACGTGAAGAAGGCACTCAAGTCGGTCCAATTATTAGTAAAAAACAATTTGATACAGTTCAATCTTATATTGATAAAGGGATTGAAGAAGGCGCCGAATTATTCTATGGTGGTCCTGGTAAACCAGAAGGATTAAATAAAGGTTACTTTGCAAGACCAACTATTTTCATTAATGTTGATAACGATATGACCATTGCGCAAGAAGAAATCTTTGGTCCAGTTGCCTCTGTTATCACTTATAATGACTTAGATGAAGCAATTAAAATTGCGAATGATACAAAATATGGATTAGCAGGTTACGTAATTGGTAAAGATAAAGAAACACTTCAAAAAGTAGCACGCTCAATTGAAGCTGGACGAATTGAAATCAATGAGGCTGGCAATCAACCTGATTTACCGTTTGGCGGTTACAAACAATCTGGTATCGGCCGTGAGTGGGGCGATTACGGAATTGAAGAATTCTTAGAAGTGAAATCAATTGCCGGCTATTTCAGTTAATTTTAAAAATTAATTAATTTGTCATTTATAACAGTTCATGGGATATTTTTAGTTCCATGAGCTGTTTTATTTTTGGAAATTTAATAAAATCGTTTTGTATTTAAATTGAAAATTTGCTATATTAATTCTAGTATTCAAGACTTTAAAAAGTAATATATGAAATATCCACAATAGATTTTGTGATTTATCGAAGTGAATCTATATGGAAATATTTCTTTTCAAGTCAAATTTAAGTCTTTATAAATATATAAGAAATGGGTGCAATTTATGCCTGAAAAAGTACGTACATCTCCGCAATATGAGTCGTTTCATGAATTGTATAAAAACTACACAACGAAAGAATTAACACAGAAAGCCAAATCGTTAAAACTTACAAATTATAGTAAGTTAAATAAGAGTGAATTAGTATTAGCTATTATGGAAGCCCAAATGGAAAAAGATGGGAACTACTACATGGAGGGTGTCTTGGATGATATCCAACCTGATGGCTATGGATTTTTAAGAACAGTTAATTATTCAAAAGGTGAAAAGGACATTTATATATCTGCAAGTCAAATTCGCCGTTTTGAAATCAAACGTGGTGACAAAGTAACTGGTAAAGTGCGTAAACCCAAAGATAATGAAAAATATTATGGTTTATTACAAGTAGACTTTGTTAATGACGAAAATGCTGAAGTTGTAAAAAAACGCCCTCACTTTCAAGCTTTAACACCTCTTTATCCTGAGGAAAGAATCGTTTTAGAAACAGAACCCCAAAATTATTCAACACGTATTATGGATTTAGTTACACCAATTGGTTTAGGTCAACGTGGACTTATCGTTGCGCCACCAAAAGCTGGTAAAACATCATTATTAAAAGAGATTGCTAATGCGATTTGCAAAAATAAACCTGATGCGAAATTGTTTGTTTTATTAGTAGGGGAACGACCAGAAGAAGTCACTGATATTGAACGCTCTGTTGAATCTGCTGAAGTAGTACATTCAACTTTTGATGAGCCACCTCAACACCATGTAAAAGTAGCTGAATTATTATTAGAACGTGCTAAACGTTTAGTTGAGATTGGTCAAGATGTGATTATTCTAATGGACTCAATAACTCGATTGGCAAGAGCATATAACCTTGTTATACCACCAAGTGGACGAACACTATCAGGTGGACTTGATCCCGCTTCATTACACAAGCCTAAAGCATTTTTTGGTGCTGCACGTAATATTGAAGCAGGTGGGAGCTTAACAATATTAGCTACTGCATTAGTAGAAACGGGTTCACGTATGGATGATATGATTTATGAAGAGTTCAAAGGAACAGGAAATATGGAACTCCATCTTGATCGTAAATTGTCTGAACGTCGAATTTTCCCAGCAATTGATATTGGAAGAAGTTCTACACGTAAAGAAGAATTATTAATTAGTAAATCTGAACTAGATTCATTATGGCAATTAAGAAACATGTTTACGGATTCTACAGATTTCACTGAAAGGTTCATTAGAAAACTTAAACGCTCTAAAAGTAATAAAGAATTTTTCGAGCAATTACAAAAGGCTGCAGAAGAAAGTACAAAAACAGGTAAACCAATTATTTAATGAATATCTGTTTGAGGGTTGCGTTTTAATCTAATAACTATTATAATTACCAAGTATTGGGTAAAAAACTCACAAATAACTCTGTTCCAGATGGTTCAGGGCAAAGGAGCTGAAAATAATGAGACAAGGAATCCATCCTGATTATCACAAAGTTATCTTTTTAGATACAACAACAAACTTTAAATTTTTAAGTGGTTCAACTAAAACATCTTCAGAAACAATGGAATGGGAAGATGGCAATGAATACCCAGTTATTCGTTTAGATGTATCTTCAGATTCACATCCATTCTACACAGGACGTCAAAAATTCGCTGCTGCGGATGGTCGTGTGGAACGTTTCAACAAAAAGTTTGGTCTCAAATCAAACAACAACTAATTATAAGTTTAAACTGTCTGCCTAGTCTATTTTATATAGAATCGCGTAGGCAGTTTTTTTAAATTTAAGTAGTCTTTAAAGAGATAGTTATAATACATAGAAATATGATATAATTAAGCGATTATGTTTTTGTAAAAGGTGGAACTTATAATGTATGAAACTTACCATTCCGGTTGGATTGAATGCATTACTGGAAGTATGTTTAGCGGTAAGTCAGAAGAACTTATTCGTAGATTAAGAAGAGGCATATACGCTAAACAAAAAGTAGTAGTGTTTAAACCAGCGATTGATGATCGTTATCACAAAGAAAAAGTTGTTTCTCATGACGGAAATGAATTAGAAGCAATTAATATTTCGACATCTAGAGATATATTGTTGCATGATTTATCTCTAGTTGATGTCATTGGCATTGATGAAATTCAATTTTTTGATAAAGAAATTGTAAATATAGTTGAGAAGCTTGCAGAAAATGGTCATCGAGTTGTGGTAGCAGGCTTAGATATGGATTTTAGAGGAGAACCATTTGAACCAATGCCTCAAATTATGGCGGTAAGTGAACAGGTTACTAAACTGCAAGCTGTTTGCGCAGTATGCGGCTCATCATCGAGTAGAACACAACGCTTAATCAATGGACAACCAGCTAAAGTTGATGATCCTATCATTTTAGTAGGCGCAAATGAAAGTTATGAACCGAGATGTCGAGCACATCATATAGTAGCACCAAGTACAAGTGACGAGGAGGAAATGTAGTGTTTGATCAATTAGATATCGTTGAAGAAAGATATGAACAACTCAATGAGATGTTAAGTGACCCTGAAATCGTAAATGATCCAGACAAGTTACGCAAATATTCAAAAGAACAAGCTGATTTACAAAAAACAGTTGATGTATATAGAGACTATAAAAGTAAAAAAGAAGAAATAGCTGAAATTGATGACATGTTAAACGAAACAGATGATAAAGAAGAAATCGAAATGTTAAAAGAGGAAAGCGCTAGCTTGAAAAGTGTGATTCCTGAATTAGAAGAACAGCTTAAATTCTTACTAATACCAAAAGACCCTAACGATGAAAAAGACGTTATCGTTGAAATTAGAGCAGCTGCAGGTGGAGATGAAGCAGCCATCTTTGCGGGAGATTTACTAAGAATGTATAGTAAATATGCAGAATCTCAAAACTTTAAAACGGAAATAGTTGAAGCAGCTGAAAGTGACCATGGTGGTTACAAAGAAATTAGTTTCTCAGTTTCTGGGAACGGTGCATACAGTAAATTAAAATTTGAAAATGGTGCACATCGTGTTCAACGTGTACCAGAAACAGAATCAGGTGGCCGAATTCATACGTCAACAGCAACAGTTGCTGTACTGCCTGAAGTAGAAGATGTTGAAATTGAAATTCGCAATGAAGATTTGAAAATAGACACATATCGTTCAAGTGGTGCAGGTGGTCAGCACGTCAATACTACTGACTCAGCTGTACGTATTACACACTTACCAACGGGTGTGATTGCGACATCTTCTGAAAAATCACAAATTCAAAACCGTGAAAAAGCTCTGAAAGTATTAAAAGCACGTCTATATGATATGAAATTACAAGAAGAACAACAAAAATATGCGGCACAACGTAAATCAGCAGTAGGAACTGGTGATAGATCTGAACGTGTTAGAACATATAACTATCCACAAAGTCGTGTGACAGACCATAGAATAGGTTTAACATTACAAAAGTTAGACCAAATTATGGAAGGTAAGTTAGATGAAATTATTGATGCTTTAACTTTATCTGAACAAACTGAGAAATTGAAAGAACTTAACAATGGTGAACTTTAAAGAAAAATTAGATAGTGCTATCAAACAAGCTGTAGAAAAAGGGTACGAACAATCAAGAGCGGAATGGTTAATGCTTGATTTATTTGGGTGGTCAAGAACGGATTATTTAATTCATATGTATGATGATATGTCAAAAGCAGAAGAAATTAAGTTTTCGCTGGCGACTGAACGAATGCTTTTAGGAGAACCAATCCAATATATTGTTGGATTTCAATCTTTTTATGGCTACCAATTTCAAGTCAATGAACATTGTTTAATTCCACGACCTGAAACCGAGGAAGTAATGTTGCATTTTCTTGAGCATTGTAACTCAAGCGCAACAATTGCTGATGTTGGAACGGGTAGTGGTGTATTGGCTGTTACATTAAAAAAGCTAAATAATGACTTTACTGTTTATGCAACAGATATCGTTCAAGAAACCATAGATATCGCTACTGATAATGCGCACAATCATGAGGTGGATATCCATTTCTTGAAAGGCAATGCCTTGAAACCGTTTATCCAACATAATATTAAATTGGATGGTATTATTTCCAATCCACCATATATTGATGTTGATGAGATGGATACAATGGCACCTACAGTTGTAAAATACGAGCCCCATAAAGCATTATTCGCAGAAAATAAGGGCTATGCTATTTATGAATCAATCCTTAACGACTTACCTCAAGTGCTCAATGATGATGCTTATGTGACCTTTGAAATTGGCTATAATCAAGGTGAGAAATTAAGAAGTATCATTTTAGAAAAATATCCTAAATTGGATGTTAAAGTTATCAAAGATATAAATGGAAATGATAGAATCGTATCATTTAAATGGTGAAACTCAAAGGAAACGGAATAGATATTAAAATGATTTCGTAGTCCCGCCCCAGCTTGGTTTGATTATGGAATTTCTTGATGAAATTCTTTTTGCTGGGCCCCGCCGGTAAGGATGACTAGGTTTGAAATGGCTTAATTTAAGCGCGTTTTCAAATCAGTTAGCCACTGCCAAAAATGATATTGTAGGGGAGTGGGACAGAATTCTTTTAAATTCGTCGTAAACTCCCAGCTTGCTTTGCTTGTAGAATTTCTTTATGAAATTCTCTTTGCTGGGGCCCCGAACCCCAACCTTGCTTAGCTTGTAAAATCACTTTCGTGATTTTTTGTGTTGGGGCCCCGCCCACCCCTGCAAAGGTGACTAGAACTGAGGAAAGCTTGATTTAAGGGCCTTCTCAGTTCAGTCAACTACTGCGAATTTGCTAAATAGCATTATTATATTATTTATGTCCCCGACTCTTCTTTTCCTATATATGAATAAAAATGATGGAGGAGTGACCTTGATGAAAACGAATTTATGGGATATGCGTCAATATCAAAATGCGCCATTAGATTATCCGGAATTAGACAAAATAAAGCAGATATATCAAGATGGTGGTTTAATTGCAATTCCGACAGAAACAGTATATGGGTTGGGTGCTGATGCCCGAAACCAACAAGCCGTTTCAAATATATATCAAGCCAAGGGTCGACCTTCCGACAATCCATTAATTGTACATATTCATGACATCTCTCAAATTGGTGATTTTGTGTCTCATTTACCAAGTGAGGCAAAATGCTTGATGGATGAATTTTGGCCAGGCCCGATTTCATTTATTTTACCTTTAAAGCCTGGGTATCTCTGTAACAAAGTGACAGGTGGTTTGCAATCCATCGCTGTACGTATGCCAAGTCATCCCATTGGCCGTGCAATACTCCAATATACGGATATGCCAATTGCTGCGCCAAGTGCTAATGTCAGTGGTAGACCTTCACCTACGACGTTTCAACATGTTTATACCGATTTAAATGGGAAGATAGATGGAATCGTTAATGGAGATCAAAGTGAAGAAGGCCTAGAAAGTACTGTACTCGATTGCACACAGTTCCCATTTAGAATAGCCAGACCAGGAGCAATTACACAATCAATGATTAATGAAGTCTTGCCTGGAAGTGTTGAACATTATCAATATGATACGACAAGCAAACCGATAGCACCTGGTATGAAATATAAGCACTATGCTCCTGAAACACCTGTAACAATGTTGACAAATCTAAGTAAACCTATTACAACTGTTAAAGATTGGACGCATACCGCTTTTATTTTACCGGATAATTTAAAACACTTTGTCCCTAGTGATGCCATATTTATTTCGCTCTGTAAAGATCAGCATGATACGAAACAAGCCAATCATAATTTGTTTAAAATACTCCATGATATCGATGAAAATTCAGAAATACATGAGGCATATATTTATGCATTTGATAAAACAGATGCAACAGAGGCAATTATGAACAGAATGCGTAAAGCTACAGGAAATCACTTAGTTAGAGGTGAAACATTATGAGAATAACATTTGTGTGTACAGGAAATACGTGTCGTAGTCCGATGGCAGAAAGTATTGCAAAGAAAATACTCGAAAAAGACGTTATTAATTCAAGAGGGTTATTTGCAGTAGATGGACAATCTATTTCACCTGAATCACTTAAAGTCATCGCTGAGCATGAATTGCCAGAACCTACGCGGGCCAAGCAATTTAGTAAGGCGGATTTAGAAAGCGATTTAATATTAACAATGACTGAAATGCATAAACAACAACTTATTTATAGTTATGATGATAATGGTCGCATTTATCAACTTGGTGAATATGTTGGGGAATCAGGCGATATTGGCGATCCGTTTGGCGGTAGTATTGAAACATACCGACAAACATTTAAAGAGCTTCAACACTTAATAAGTAAATTACAGTCAGATTCATAAAGCGAAATATTATACAATTAGTATATGTTAAGCGTTAAATAAGTTATAATAAAGAAGTATAGCTAGTTTGCTATGCTTCTTTTTAATTATGTAATTGAGGTGGAGATTTCAATGCAAGAACTTAAAACGTTGCTTGATGAACTTAAGGCGCAATCTTTTTTCAAGAAAGATGAACTTTGCGTGATAGGATGTTCGACTTCTGAAGTTATAGGACAAAAGATAGGTTCTGTAGGATCGATGGAAGTTGCAGAGGAAATCTTTAGTGCATTAGCACAAGTAAAACAAGAGACTGGTGTTTCTTTTGCATTTCAAGGCTGTGAGCATATTAACAGAGCAGTTACAATTGAACGTGAAGATTTCAATCCGCTAACGATGGAAGAAGTATCAGTTGTTCCTGATGTTCACGCAGGTGGAAGTCTTGCAACTTATGCTTATAAGCAAATGAATGATCCAATCGTAGTTGAACATATTTCAGTCCCTAAGGGTATTGATATTGGTCAAACATTAATTGGAATGCATATTAAACACGTTTGTGTACCGGTTAGAACAAGTGTCAAACAAGTTGGTGAAGCTATTGTTACGATAGCTACATCAAGACCTAAGAAAATCGGTGGTGAACGAGCTAAATACGAATAAGCTAGAAAGTGTAAAGGGGGATTTTATATGTCATATATCCAAAATCAAGATAAAGCTGTCTATGAAGCAATTCAAAATGAATATAATAGGCAAAATAACAACATTGAATTAATCGCATCTGAAAACTTTGTATCTGAAGCGGTGATGGAAGCCCAGGGTTCTGTGATGACTAACAAATATGCTGAAGGCTATCCAGGTCGTCGTTACTATGGTGGTTGTGATTATGTTGACGTAACTGAAACGATTGCAATTGAAAGAGCGAAAGCATTATTTGGTGCGGAGCATGTAAATGTGCAACCCCACTCAGGGTCTCAAGCCAATATGGCGGTATATCTTGTCGCTTTAGAGATGGGTGATACTGTTTTAGGTATGAATTTGAGTCATGGTGGTCATTTAACGCATGGTTCACCAGTTAATTTCAGTGGTAAATTCTACAACTTTGTAGATTATGGTGTAGATAAAGAAACTGAAAAAATTGACTATGACGTTGTGCGTCAATTAGCACATGAACACAAGCCTAAATTAATCGTTGCAGGAACTTCAGCGTATTCAAGACAACTTGATTTTAAAAAGTTCAAAGAAATCGCTGATGAAGTTGGCGCTAAATTAATGGTTGATATGGCTCATATCGCTGGTTTAGTTGCAGCAGGTTTACATCCAAATCCTGTAGAATATGCTGATTTTGTAACAACAACAACGCATAAAACTTTACGTGGCCCACGTGGTGGATTAATTCTTTGTAAAGAAGCGTATAAGAAGGATATAGATAAAACAATATTCCCTGGAATACAAGGTGGACCTTTAGAACATGTCATTGCTGCTAAAGCAGTCGCATTCGGTGAAGCACTTGAACAAGACTTTAAAACGTATCAAGAGCAAGTCGTCAAAAATGCTAAAGTGCTTTCTGAAACGTTGAAAGAAGAGGGCTTTAGAATTGTGTCAGGTGGCACTGATAACCATTTAGTATCTGTAGATGTTAAAAACTCAGTTAATGTTACAGGTAAAGAAGCGGAAGCGACATTAGATTCAATTGGAATAACATGTAATAAAAATACAATTCCATTTGACCAAGAAAAAGCTTTTGTAACAAGTGGTATACGTTTAGGCACACCAGCTGCTACAACAAGAGGCTTTGATGAAGAAGCATTCAAAGAAGTTGGTCGTATTATTAGCTTAGCACTTAAACACCCTAATGATGATACAAAATTGAAAGAAGCAAGAGAAAGGGTAAGTCGTTTAACAGCTAAATATCCGCTATATGAATAATTTATAAAATTTTGGAGGCAATATAAATGAGTAAAGTACATGTATTTGATCACCCACTAATTCAACACAAATTAAGTTATATCCGTGATATGAATACGGGAACTAAAGAATTTAGAGAACTTGTTGATGAAGTCGGCATGTTAATGGCGTATGAGGTTACTAGAGACTTAGAACTTCAAGATGTTGAAATTAAAACGCCAGTAACAACTATGACTGCAAAAAGATTAGCTGGTAAAAAATTAGCAATCGTTCCAATTCTTAGAGCCGGTTTAGGGATGACAGATGGTGTATTAAGCTTAGTCCCAGCGGCACGTGTTGGTCACATTGGTTTATACCGTGATCCTAAAACATTGGAAGCAGTAGAATACTTTGCTAAACTTCCACAAGATATTGATGAGAGACAAATCATTGTGGTAGACCCAATGTTAGCTACTGGAGCATCAGCAATCGAAGCAATTAATTCGTTGAAGAAACGCGGTGCTAAAAATATTAGATTCATGTGCCTTATTGCTGCACCAGAGGGTGTTGAAAAAATGCAAGAAGCGCACGATGATGTCGATATCTATATTGCAGCATTAGACGAAAAATTAAATGATAAAGCATATATTACACCAGGTTTAGGTGATGCTGGGGACAGATTGTTCGGTACAAAATAGGTATAGGAGTTTATGTATGAGAAAGATTATGACAGTCTTTGGTACTAGACCAGAAGCAATTAAGATGGCACCTTTAGTGAAGGCACTCGAGTGTGATGCTGAGTTAGAACCAATGATTGTTGTAACTGCTCAGCATCGCGAAATGTTAGATTCGGTCTTACAAACTTTCAACATCGAGCCACATTATGATTTGAATATCATGAAGGAAGGTCAAACGCTATCAGACATTACATCAAGAGCAATGACGCAACTTGAAGAAATTATTAAAAAAGAAAAACCGGATATGGTGCTCGTCCATGGTGATACCACTACTACATTTTCAGGTGCACTAGCTGCTTTTTATAATCAGGTACCTGTTGGTCACGTAGAAGCTGGTTTAAGAACACGACGTAAATATGCACCTTTCCCAGAAGAGATGAATAGGCAAATGGTAAGTAATCTAGCCGACCTGCATTTTGCGCCTACTAAAGGTGCAGCGAATAATTTGCTTCAAGAACAGAAAAATCCAGACACAGTAATTATTACTGGAAATACTGCTATTGATACACTTAAATTAACGGTCCAAAAGGAATATACATCAGATATAATCACAAAACATCAAAATAAACGTATTATCCTATTAACTGTTCACCGAAGAGAAAATATTGGACAGCCAATGATTGAGATTTATAAAGCAATGCGCACTATTGTTGATGAATATGAAGATGTGGTCATTGTATCACCACTACATCTGAATCCTAAAGTAAGGTCACTAGCTTATAAGTATTTAGGTGATCATGAGCGTATTGAATTAATTGAACCATTAGACGTTGTAGACTTCCACAACTTCGTAAGTAACGCCTATTTAATCTTGACGGATTCAGGTGGTATTCAAGAAGAGGCACCTTCATTGAATAAACCTGTCTTGGTGCTTAGAGATGTAACCGAGAGACCAGAAGGTGTAGCAGCGGGCACTTTGAAAATAATTGGAACGGATTTTGAAAATGTGCATAATACAACGGCAGAATTATTGGATAACGAAATAATTTATAATCAAATGTCACAAACTCAAAATCCTTATGGTGATGGTAAAGCATCTATAAGAATTTGTGAGAGTATAAAATATTATTTTGGTTTGACATCAAATTCACCAGAGCCTTTCAAATCATAAAAAAATTTTAAATTGTGAACATTTTGTGACAATAAAAGAGTTAATTTTTACAACAATTTGAATAGAATTGACACACTATTTACCCTATATTATTATTAAATTTGTATGAGTGGAACGGTTTACATGGTTGTCATAAGTTAATTTGGAGGAGAAAAATGAGGCGTTTCAGCATCATATTTAAACAATTCATTCAATATTATATTTATTTTTTAATTATATTGGCTGTGTTGTATATCGTTATTCCAAATCCTTTTATTCTAGGATTAATAATAGGAACATTTGGATCTTTAATAAATACCTATATTTTCGAATTATATTTATCTCGGGCAAAGCAACCAGATAACATACATATTTCTACGGGCAATACTTGGAGGTACTTAGTCGCTATCATTGCGTGCGTAATATGGTTTTTATTTAAAGATAATGTCAATATTATTGGGGTAATGATTGGTCTTATGTTTTCTTATGTTTTAATCATTTTACGCCCTCTACTGCTTAAGAATTAAAATTTTAATAAAGAAAGAGGTGAGTACATGGATCACAAAAACCCGCTCGTAAGTTGGAATGTATTTGGTTTTGATCTCGTTTTCAATTTAGCAAGCATCATGATGTTAGTTATTACAGCAATCATTGTTTTTCTAATAGCTATTATTTGTACGCGTAATCTAAAGAAAAGACCATCAGGTAAACAGAATTTTATCGAATGGATCTTTGACTTTGTAAGAAGCATCATAGAGAGTAATATGGCTTGGAAAAAAGGTGGTCAGTTTCACTTCTTAGCAGTAACATTGATTTTATTTATCTTTGTTGCAAACATGTTAGGACTACCATTTGCTATAGTGACTAAAGATCATTATCTATGGTGGAAATCTCCAACAGCTGACGCAACTGTCACATTGACATTATCAACTATGATGATATTACTTACACACTATTATGGTGTGAAAATGCGTGGAACTAAAGCTTACATAGGTAATTACTTTAAACCATTCTGGCCATTAGCAATTATCAATGTTTTTGAAGAATTCTCTTCAACATTAACACTTGGTCTACGTTTATACGGTAATATATTTGCCGGTGAATTATTACTTTCTTTATTAGCCGGCTTAGTTGTAAGCAGTGCTTGGGGTTGGATTATAGGTATTCCAGGTTTAATCGTATGGCAAGGATTCTCTATCTTTGTCGGCTCAATCCAAGCATATATATTTATCATGCTTTCAATGGTTTACATGTCCCACAAAGTAGCGGACACACATTAACTTAAACAAACATTTTAGGAGGAATTATTAATATGGGTTTAATCGCAGCAGCAATTGCAATTGGTTTATCAGCACTAGGCGCAGGTATCGGTAACGGTCTTATCGTTTCAAGAACAGTAGAAGGTGTAGCTCGTCAACCAGAAGCACGTGGACAATTAATGAGTATCATGTTCATCGGTATTGGTTTAGTTGAGGCATTACCTATCATCGGTGTTGTAATCGCATTCATGACTCTTTTCCAATAAGAAAATTTCATGGCGAAGTCACTTGGATCTTCGCCGTTCGTTTTATTTAATGGCAAGTGGTGATTAATTATGAAAGGAGTGTCAAATGCCAGTGAATGCATTAACTAATTCATTCGTTTTAGGTGCAGCAGGTGGTGGTGTTGAATGGGGTACTGTCATTGTTACAGTAATCACATTTGCTATTTTATTAGCACTACTTAAGAAATTTGCTTGGGGTCCATTAAAAGAAGTAATGGACAAACGTGAACGTGACATCAATAGAGACATTGATGAAGCTGAAGAAGCAAAATTAAATGCACAAAAACTTGAAGAAGAAAATAAAAAGACACTAAAACAAACTCAAGATGAAGTTCAACGTATTTTAGAAGATGCTAGAGTTCAAGCACGTAAACAACATGAAGAAATCATTCATGAAGCAAATATTCGTGCAAACGGTATGATTGAAACTGCTCAAAGTGAAATCAATAGCGAGAAAGAACGTGCATTAGCAGATATTAACAATCAAGTGTCTGAGTTATCAGTATTGATTGCATCTAAAGTACTTCAAAAAGAAATTTCAGAACAAGATCAAAAAGAACTTGTTGATAAGTATTTAAAAGAGGCAGGCGATAAATAATGGCAAATGTAGCAAATAAATACGCTAAAGCATTATTTGACGTCGCTATCGATAAAGAAAGATTAGACTTAATGTACGAAGAACTTAGTATAGTTAGTGAAGCCACAAAAAACTATGATGAAGATTTAAGAGCAATTGACTCAAATCCTAACCAACCGGCTTCTGAAAGACGCAAATTTGTTGGTATCGTTTTTGGAGATGCTAACTATTACTTAAAAAATATGCTAATGATATTAGCTAATAATCGTCATTTAGTACTGATTAATTCAATTTTTAAAGAATTTAAAAGTTTATACAATGAGTATCATAATGAAGATTCAGCCATTGTTGAATCAGTTTATCAATTAAGTGACGATGAACTTAGTCGCATTAAAGACTTAATTTTAAAACAAACGAATTTATCACAAGTACATATTACTACGAAAATAAATCCTGAATTAATTGGAGGATTTAGAGTTAAAGTTGGTACTACTGTGCTAGATGGCAGTGTTAAAAAAGATTTAGAACAAATCGAACGCAAATTTAGAAGAGTAAACTAAAATAAAGAGGAGTGACATAGATGGCCATAAAAGCTGAAGAAATCAGTGCATTACTTCGCTCACAAATTGAAAATTATGAGTCTGAAATGTCTGTAACTGATGTAGGTACGGTACTCCAAATTGGTGACGGTATCGCATTAATTCACGGATTAAATGACTGTATGGCTGGTGAGCTAGTAGAGTTCTCAAATGGTGTTCTTGGTTTAGCTCAAAACCTTGAAGAATCAAATGTGGGTGTAGTTATTTTAGGACCATATACTGAAATTACTGAAGGCGACGAAGTTAGACGTACTGGACGTATTATGGAAGTTCCAGTAGGGGAAGAACTTATTGGTCGCGTTGTTAACCCATTAGGTCAACCTATTGATGGACAAGGTCCTATCAATACAACAAAAACACGCCCTGTTGAACAAAAAGCAACAGGTGTAATGGCTCGTAAATCTGTTGACGAACCACTTCAAACTGGTATTAAAGCGATTGACGCATTAGTTCCAATCGGACGTGGTCAACGTGAGTTAATTATCGGAGATAGACAAACAGGTAAAACAACAATCGGTATTGATACAATCTTAAACCAAAAAGGTTTAGATACAATTTGTATTTACGTAGCAATTGGTCAAAAAGATTCAACTGTACGTGCAAATGTAGAAAAATTACGTCAAGCTGGCGCATTAGATTACACTATTGTTGTTTCAGCTTCAGCATCTGAACCTTCACCATTACTTTATATTGCACCTTATTCTGGTGTAACTATGGGTGAGGAATTCATGTTTAATGGTAAGCATGTATTAATCGTTTATGATGATCTTACAAAACAAGCGGCAGCATACCGTGAGTTATCATTACTTTTACGTAGACCTCCAGGTCGTGAAGCTTACCCTGGTGATGTTTTCTATCTACATAGTAGATTATTAGAAAGAGCAGCCAAATTAAATGATGATTTAGGTGGCGGCTCAATTACGGCGTTACCAATTATCGAAACACAAGCAGGGGATATTTCTGCATATGTACCAACTAACGTAATTTCAATTACAGATGGACAAATCTTCTTACAATCTGACTTATTCTTCTCAGGTGTAAGACCTGCGATTAATGCGGGACAATCAGTTTCACGTGTAGGTGGATCTGCTCAAATCAAAGCAATGAAGAAGGTAGCAGGAACGCTACGTTTAGACTTAGCTTCTTATAGAGAGTTAGAATCATTTGCGCAATTCGGTTCTGATTTAGATGAATTCACAGCCAGAAAACTTGAAAGAGGTAAACGTACGGTTGAAGTGTTGAAACAAGACCAAAACAAACCATTACCTGTTGAAAACCAAGTTTTAATTATATATGCCTTAACAAAAGGTTATTTAGATGATATTCCTGTTGAGGATATTACACGTTTCGAAGACGAATTAAATAGTTGGGCGAAATCAAATGGTTCTGACTTATTAAATGAAATTAGAGAAACTGGTGCCTTACCATCTGACGATAAATTTGAAGCTACAATTAATGAATTCAAGAAAAGCTTTAGCAAATCTGAATAATTAAACTTTAAATTGAAAGGGTGGTGAGATAATGGCTTCATTAAAAGAGATAGATGGTCGTATCAAATCGACGAAAAAAATGAAACAAATTACCAAAGCAATGAACATGGTATCAAGTTCAAAATTACGTCGAGCTGAAAAAAACACAAAGCAATTTGAACCCTATATGGAAAAAATGCAGGATGCGATTACTGCAATTGCAGGAGCGAGTAAACACTCTAGTCATCCTATGTTAAGACCTAGACAAGTTCAACGTAGTGGTTACTTAGTAATTACTAGTGACAAAGGCTTAGCAGGTGCATACAGTTCAAATGTCTTAAAACGACTGATTAATGATATTAGTGAAAAACATTCTAATAGTGATGAATATAGCATTATTGTATTAGGTCAATCTGGTGTTGATTTCCTTAAAAATAGAGGTTATGAAATTGAGAATTCACTTGTTGATGTTCCCGATCAACCTTCATTCAAATCAATACAAGCAATTGCGAAACATGCGATTGACTTATTTAGTGAAGAACATATTGATGAATTAAAAATTTATTATAGTCATTATGTTAGTGTTCTTGAAAATAAACCAACGACTAAACAAGTTTTACCATTATCTCGAGAAGATTCTAGCCAAGGTCAAGGTCAAATGTCTTCTTATGAATTTGAACCGGATAAAGAATCTATCCTAAGTGTTATTCTTCCTCAATATGTTGAAAGTTTAATTTATGGAACGATTTTAGATGCTAAGGCTAGTGAACATGCAGCGAGAATGACTGCAATGAAAAATGCTTCTGATAATGCGACTGAACTTATTGATGACTTATCATTACAATATAATAGAGCGAGACAAGCTGAAATCACACAACAAATTACTGAAATTGTTGGTGGTTCCGCAGCACTTGAATAATATTTTAAAGGAGGAAACAACATGGGTAATGGCCGTGTAACTCAGGTTATGGGTCCTGTTATTGACGTTCGTTTTGAACATAATGAAGTACCTGAAATTAATAACGCCTTAATCATTGAAGTTCCTAAAGAAGATGGTACTTTTGAATTAACACTTGAAGTTGCATTACAACTAGGTGATGACGTTGTTCGTACAATCGCTATGGATTCAACAGATGGTGTTCAACGAGGCATGGAAGTTCAAAACACTGGACAAGATATTTCAGTGCCAGTTGGTGAAGTAACGCTAGGTCGTGTATTTAACGTCTTAGGTGATACAATTGATTTAGAAGATAAATTAGATAGTTCAGTGAGACGTGATCCAATTCATAGACAATCACCTAATTTTGATGAATTATCTACTGAAGTGGAAATTCTTGAAACTGGAATTAAAGTTGTAGACTTACTAGCACCTTATATTAAAGGTGGTAAAATCGGACTATTCGGTGGTGCCGGAGTTGGTAAAACCGTATTAATTCAAGAATTAATTAATAACATCGCACAAGAACACGGTGGTATCTCTGTATTCGCTGGTGTAGGTGAACGTACACGTGAAGGTAATGACCTTTACTATGAAATGAGAGATAGTGGTGTTATCAAGAAAACAGCGATGGTATTTGGTCAAATGAACGAGCCACCCGGTGCGCGTATGCGTGTAGCTTTATCTGCATTAACAATGGCTGAGTATTTCCGTGATGAACAAGGACAAGACGTACTTTTATTCATCGATAACATTTTCAGATTTACTCAAGCAGGTTCTGAAGTATCAGCTTTATTAGGACGCATGCCTTCTGCCGTAGGTTATCAACCTACATTAGCTACAGAAATGGGTCAATTACAAGAACGTATTACATCAACGAATAAAGGTTCTGTAACATCAATCCAAGCCGTATTCGTACCAGCCGATGACTATACTGACCCAGCGCCAGCAACTGCATTCGCTCACTTAGATGCGACAACTAACCTTGAACGTAAATTAACAGAAATGGGTATCTATCCAGCCGTGGATCCATTAGCGTCTACATCAAGAGCGTTAGAACCAGCAATTGTTGGTCAAGAGCATTATGAAGTGGCACGTGATGTTCAATCAACACTTCAAAAATATAGAGAATTGCAAGATATTATCGCAATTTTAGGTATGGATGAGTTATCAGAAGAAGATAAACTTACAGTAGAACGTGCACGTAGAATTCAATTCTTCTTATCACAAAACTTCCACGTTGCAGAACAATTTACTGGTCAAAAAGGTTCATATGTACCTGTTAAAACGACAGTAGCTGATTTCAAAGCGATTTTAGATGGTAAATACGACCATATTCCTGAAGATGCTTTCCGTTTAGTTGGTAGTATGGAAGATGTAATTGCCAAAGCAAAAGATATGGGTGTTGAAGTCTAAACAATTAGGAGGTATAGATAATGAGTACAGTTAATCTTGATATTGTCACTCCTAATGGTTCAGTCTACGAAAAAGATGACGTTGAACTAGTTGTTTTTCAAACAACAGCTGGTGAAATGGGTGTCATGAGTGGGCATATTCCGACAGTTGCCGCATTAAAAACAGGCCATGTTAAAGTGAACTTTAGAAATGGTACTGAATATATAGCTGTTAGTGGTGGCTTTGTTGAAATTAGACAACATAAAGTATCTGTCATTGTTCAAACAGCTGAAACTGCCAGTGAGATAGATGTTGAACGAGCTAAATTAGCACGTCAAAGAGCACAATCTCATTTGGACGATCAGGATAACAGTGATATAAACAGAGCTAAACGAGCGTTGGCTAGAGCTGAAAACCGCTTACGCGTAGCAGAATTAAAATAATTAAAAAGGTTTGAAAACTAAATTTAGTTTTCAAACCTTTTTTTGTGTTCTATGATAGTCAAGTTTAGTATCATTCTGTGCATTTTTAATGTGGCTCTACGTCAAATCGGACTGATGAGTCCAAA